>JAIRMA010000088.1 GCA_031259085.1 Christensenellaceae bacterium | reverse complement strand
TCCATATATTGGCATTCATTTTGTGATACCTCCTAATTTTTTAATTGCTTTTTTATTCTCATATTAAGTAATATTTAAAATCTTTATCTGTCTTTTCTGATTTCTCATAGATTGTTTTTTATCCCCTACGGTTTTGACCGCAGGGGCATTGTCGTTTTATTATCCTTTTTTTTGCTTCTTATCCTCTGTTTTGCAGTTGGAATTAAAATTACGTTTCTAGATATCTGTATAAGTACAAGATATTTATGAATAAATGTCGATTAAGTTACTACCAAAATAATTTGGATATTTTTTTTAAGTCATGTGTTCTTTCTTAAAGTTCTTTTACTAAACAATTCTGTTAATCTTTTGAGTGACCAGGTTTCATAATCTAATTCTAGACCCATTTTTTTCTACTATTGCTTTAATTACTTCATCATAGTGAGAACATGAATATAGTCTACCACAACATATTTCAATAAAACAAAAACATACTATCAGAATAAACAAGTGTGTACTATGCTAAACTAAATCTTGATTCGTATTATTCAATTGTATAATTTTGCTTAATTTGTCTAAAATTCAAATTATGAAAAAGAGAGCGCCAAACAAAATTGACAAAAGTGAGAAAATCTTCAACCCCGCCGTTGCTAATATCATGGATGAAAACGATGAACGAGCACAATAAAGAGTATCTTAAATTTGTAAACGATCATAATCCCAAAACTAAACATCTAGCTACATTAGTGCGTGCCTTTTTTGTTGGCGGTTTCATTTCATGTTTGGGGCAATCACTTTATGATATATATACCTTCCTGTTTAAGTCTATCCCAGACACGCATATTAAAAACATTGTCGCAATATCCCTTGTGTTAATTGCTTCCATACTTACGTGTATTGGCGTCTATGATAAAATAGGAGAATTTGGCGGAGCTGGCGCGATAATTCCCATAACAGGCTTTGCCAATTCTATAATATCTCCTGCGATTGAGCATAGGAGAGAGGGGATTATAACAGGCCTCTGTGCTAATATGTTCATCATAGCAGGGCCCGTATTAGTTACAGGTATTGTTATGTCAATAATCATCGGAATTGTGTGTTTCATTATACAGGGAGTTCCCGCCCTATGATAAGTCAAACAATAGTATTTAAAAAGAGAATTTTGATTGCTGATGTGGCGTCAATTGCTGGGCCAAAAGAAGCTCAAGGTCCATTGGGCAAATATTTCGATAAAACCCTAGATGATGATTTACTCGGGCAAAAAAGTTATGAGATTTTTGAGAGCAAAATTCATAGATGTGTGATAGGTTATCTTTTAAATAAGACAAAAACTAGATGCGACGAACTGAATTTTTGCATCGGAGGCGACCTAAATAACGAACTCTATGCGACAAGTTTCGCAATGCGTGAATTAGACATTCCATTTATCGGCGCATTTGCTGCATGCGCTAGTTATGGGCTCTCTATTATTATTGCATCTTTGTTTATTGAAAGTGGGCATTCACAAAAAATTATATGTTCAACTAGTAGTCATTTTTCCACGGCAGAGAGACAATTCAGATTCCCCCTTGAGCTAAGCTCGCAGCGACCTCCATCCTCACAGTGGACAGTTACAGGTGCAGCGGCTCTAATGTTGAATACCTTAAAAGGCAAGATTAGAGTTGAATCTGTGACAATAGGCAAAGTAGTTGATCTCGGGATTAAAGATTCTACTAATATGGGTGCGGCGATGGTACCTGCAGCATTATGCACACTATCCGCGCATTTGAGCGCATTAAATCGCAATCCTTCCTATTATGATTTGATCATTACAGGCGACTTGGGTGTTGCAGGTTCAGAATTATTAAGAATATGTGCTAAAAAGCAACAATTGAATTTGAACATACCTCTTTATTCGGATTGTGGTTGTATCATATTTGATAGTGATAAGGATAGTGGGCAAGGAGGGAGTGGGGCTGCCTGTTCTGCTCTAGTATTCAATGCGTATGTGTTCAAAAAACTCTTGGATAAAACATACAAAAGAGTGTTATTTATTCCCACTGGATCACTGTTGTCTAAAACATCTTGTTTGCAACGGCAATCGATACCCGCAATAGCTCATGCTATCGCCTTTGAAAGAATTCAGCGAGGGGGAGAATGATCTTAGTATATTTGAGAGTGTTTGTCATTGGTGGCATAATTTGCTTAAGCGGGCAGCTTCTAATTAACACAACTAAATTAACCACAGCTAAAATATTAGTAATGTTTCTCTTGATTGGCGCATTTTTAGAAGTAATTGGCTTGTACAAATATCTAGTAGCTTTTGGACAGACCGGAGCCACTGTTCCTATCACTGGTTTTGGTAGTTTATTAGCACGCGGGGCGATCAATGGAGCCCAAAATAACGGATTAATTGGCGCCTTATCTGGAGGCCTTGAATCTATTGCGTTGTGTCTGTCTACTGTAATTTTTCTTGGGTTCATAGCAGGACTTATTTCAAAATCAAAAACTAAAAAATAATGAGCTAACTCTATATAAATCTACCAATCAACTGATTTTTATTCATAATATCATTCAGCGTTTTTAAGATGCCACTCTAAATGCGTCACTCACTTCTATTGCTAAGCTTGACTGCCATCATATCAAATATACGAATGTTTTGCCATATTGATTATCATTTCTAATACTAATCGATATTTGATTTTTCAAAATTGAAGCTCTTGTTAATGAAGGTGATGATTAGTATTTCCTTATTACATTTAACAACTCTATATCGTAATTTTAGGATATAATTTTGCAATAAGAGACTTAATAAAAGCAAATAATACATTAAAATTAATGGGGAAAATGGGTGTATTCTATATAATATGCAGTAAAAAGGATGTTTGGTCTATTACTAGAATTTATAGGAATATTCAATATGTTGATATATAAAAGTTAAATACATACAAAGCCAAATATTTACAACTTGAAATTGTGATATTAAAATTAAAATATTATAAGACTTTTAGACTCACAGACATTTTAAAAGATGTTTCTTGTGACTCTATTTATTTTGGTGTTGACGCAATTCTTAGATTCCTAAACGCTTGTTAGGCGTTATGGGTTTTAATGAAATTTGTCTTTATTAGTAAAAATGACATTAGACAGTGTATAAAGATAATCGTCAAAAGTTTGTTTACTTGTTTGTTTACTTTTAAAACTCACTATTTTTATATATTGACCATTTAAAAAATATATGTTAATATAAATATTAGATTTGAACTAAATCTAAAATAACTTAATTTCAATATTATAAATGCAATGAAAGGAATCGTTTGTATATAAACGTGTTAACGAATGTTTGTCATCAGAGAGAATCGGGTTGGTGTGACGATTTGAAAACATAGATAACAACTCATCCTGGAGCAGCTAGCTGAACACATAAATCGCAAGTAAGCCATGCCGGTTCCTCCCCGTTAAAAGAGACCTCATCGAGTTTTCTCTCCGTGAGTTGAGTGCGCGCTATTATTTGTGCGAAGTTAGGTGGTACCGCGGGTTATCTCCGTCCTGACGCTTTATACAAGGCTTGTTATGGACGGTTTTTTAATTGTATCCATATAAAGTCTCATTAAATATCTGGAGAAATTATATATGGAGAGTAATAGAATTATTATCTTTGACACAACCTTGCGAGACGGTGAACAGACACCAGGTGTTAACTTGAATCTGACTGAAAAAGTAGAAATAGCAAAACAGTTAGAGGCGCTTGGTGTTGACATAATTGAAGCAGGTTTTCCTGCCGCTTCAAATGGCGATTATGCCGCTGTTAAGAGCGTGGCGGAAACTGTTAATTGTACTGTAGCCGCATTATGTAGGTGTATCACAGCTGATATAGACAGAGGATGGGATGCGGTAAAAAAAGCAAAGAAACCTCGTCTACATTTGTTTTTAGCAACATCAGAAATTCATATGAAGTACAAATTGAAAACTACTCCAGAAGAGGTGTTTGACCGAGCGGTTAGCTGTGTTCAGTACGCTAAGACTCTTTGCAATGATATAGAGTTTTCCTGTGAAGATGCAAGTCGCAGTGATCCTGAATTCATGTATAAAGTTTTACAGGCTGTAATAGATGCTGGAGCTACAACTGTAAACATACCTGACACGGTTGGCTACAAAATCCCCAATGAATTTGGAGCTTTTATAGCAGCAATAAAAGAAAACGTGCCAAATATATCAAATGCTATCATTAGCGTGCATTGTCATAATGACTTAGGGTTAGCAGTTTCTAATACAATAGTAGCACTCCAAAATGGAGCACGCCAGATAGAGACTACGGTAAATGGAATAGGCGAACGAGCTGGCAATTGTGCATTAGAAGAAGTTATTATGGCCCTCGCAACCCGAAAAGATTTATTCAACTTAACGCATAATATTAACACATCTGCTATATACAGAACAAGCAAACGAATATCAAAATTAACAGGAGTTCCGATCCACGTCTGTAAGCCAATAGTAGGCGATAATGCATTCGCTCATGAATCTGGTATACATCAACATGGTGTATTAACAAATCCCTTAACTTATGAAATAATGACACCGCAATCAGTAGGAAAAACAGAGAGCACATTAGTATTGGGAAAACTGTCTGGTAGGCACGCATTCAGTGCGCATTTAGAGAGTTTAGGATACCATTTAACTAAAGAGAAAATCGATGATGCTTTTGCTCGGTTTAAAGAATTAGCTGACAAGAAGAAGAAAATAACAGATGAAGATTTAGAAGCGATTGTTTTAGATAATGCGTCAGACATCCCACAATTATATAAATTGGAAGATTTCAAATTAACAACCTGTGCTAATTCATTGTCTAAAATAGAAATCACTCTTCGGTGTGGGGATAGAATTTTGAGTGATGTATATATGGCTGATGGTCCTATAACTACAACATACAGTGCCCTTGCTAAATTAACAGATGGGCAATGGCCATTAGCATCATACGACATTAAAGCCATTCCAGAAGGGGATGACGCATTAGGTGAAGTTGTAGTGAGACTGAGAAAAAACGATCGACAATATACAGGTCGCAGTGTATCACATAATATAATAGAAGCGTCTATATTAGCTTACCTAGACTCTGTAAACAGAGCAATGGCGGATGTACAATAATCAAATCTTTGGAGGACTGACTGAATATGGGAATGACAATGACGCAGAAAATCATGGAATTTAGTGCAAATAAAAGTCATGTTAGAGTAGGCGAACTTATTGAGTGTAGAGTGGATCTAGTGTTTGGCAATGATATAACGGCCCCTGTTGCGATTGATGAATTTTACAAAATGGGCGTTAAAGATGTTTTTGATAATAATAAAATAGCCTTAATTCCAGATCATTTTACTCCGAATAAAGATATAGCAGCAGCTATATTAACTAAAAAAGTGAGAGAATTTGCAAGCAAATATAAAATCAAACACTACTATGAGGTTGGACGCGTTGGGGTTGAACACGCTTTATTGCCAGAGCTAGGACTAATAAAGCCTGGGGATGTCATCATAGGTGCTGATTCACATACATGTACGCATGGTGCACTAAACGCTTTTGCTACAGGGGTGGGATCAACAGACATGGCATATGGAATGGCAACAGGGCGCGGTTGGTTTAAAATCCCAGAAGCAATTAAAGTGATAGTGAAAAATACAAAACAAAAAAATGTGTCTGGTAAGGATGCAATTTTATGGCTAATAGGAAAATTAGGTGTAGATGGTGCTAGATATAAATCACTTGAATTTGTCGGGAATATATCAGCATTTTCAATGGACGATAGATTTACTATTTCTAACATGGCTGTAGAAGCAGGTGCAAAGAATGGGATATTCCCATCCGACGAATCAACACGTCAGTATTTAAGTGAACGTAATGTAGTTAATTTCAAAGAATATTTTCCAGATGATGATGCGAGTTATACAGATGAGGTGGTGCTTGACTTGTCACAAATTGAGCCAATTGTTGCATTCCCGCATTTGCCAGAAAATACTAAAGGAATACAAGAAACTGAAGCAATGAAAATAAAAATTGATCAAGTTATCATAGGTTCATGTACTAACGGAAGGATAGAGGACATGCGAATTGTGGCCGAAATTTTAAAAGATAAAAAAGTGTCAGATTCAGTACGATGTATAATTATCCCAGCTACGCAAAGCATATGGAGACAGTGTGTTACAGAAGGACTAATGACTATATTTGTTGATGCTGGCGCCGCTGTATCTACACCAACATGTGGACCTTGTTTGGGCGGGCATATGGGGATCTTAGCTGATGGTGAAAAGTGTGTGTCAACAACAAATAGAAATTTTATTGGAAGGATGGGGCATATAAAAAGTGAAATTTATCTTGCATCACCAGCAGTAGCAGCTGCTACTGCAGTATCTGGTATAATTTGTGGTCCAGATTATATTAATTAAAAGGAGAGAAAAATGATATCAAAAGGAAAAGTACATTTGTATGGTGATCATATTGATACGGATGTTATAATACCAGCGCGTGTTTTAAACAACCCAGATCCTAAGAATTTGGCAAAGCACTGTATGGAAGATATTGATAATGAATTTGCGACTAGAGTCAAGATTGGAGACATAATTGTAGCAGGTATTAATTTTGGTTGTGGATCAAGTCGCGAGCACGCTCCAATTGCTATAAAAGCATCTGGAATACAATGTGTCATAGCTGAAAATTTTGCACGCATTTTTTATAGGAACTCTATTAATATAGGACTACCCGTTCTAGAATGCAAAAATGCAAAGGAAATAAATAATGGGGATTTGCTTGAAATTGATTATGATAATGGAATCATAAATAACCTTACCACAATGAAAAAATATCAAGCAATGCCGTTCCCAGAATTCATGAGAAACATTATTAGTGCTGGTGGATTAGTGAATTATGCTAAGCAAAATATGTCTCATTAACAAATATCAATCATTTGGGAGATCATAAATGAAAAATGAGAATAAAGTATATAATGTAGCGCTCTTGCCAGGGGATGGGATAGGTCCTGCAATAATAAATGCGACAACGAAAGTAATAGACAAGGTGTCTAATGAATATGGATTCAAAGTTATATCAAAAACAGCATTGATAGGCGGGGCGGCAATTGATAAAGTAGGAGTGCCGTTGCCAGATGAAACAGTCAAAATTTGCAAGGCTAGTGATGCAGTACTAATGGGCGCAGTAGGTGGTACTAAGTGGGATAATCTAGCTGGTGAGATGCGCCCCGAGAAAGGAATATTAGGCATAAGACATGAGTTAGGATTGTTTGCTAATCTAAGGCCCGCTACCGTATATAAATCGCTAAAAAATGCTTCACCTTTGAAAGATTATATATTAGATGGCGGTGTTGATATAATGGTCATAAGAGAATTAACGGGTGGAATATATTTTGGAAAGAGAGGTTCACAACATACAGATGGCGAATGCTTTTCTGCTTATGATACCGAAGAATATTCTGTCCCAGAAATTGAGCGCATAGCAAGAGTGGCATTTAACGTAGCGCGGGGGCGCAAGAAAAAAGTATGTTCCGTGGATAAAGCAAATGTATTAGACTCATCAATGTTGTGGCGCAACACAGTAATCAAGGTTTCAAAAGAATTTCAAGATGTTGACTTGTCACATATGTATGTTGATAATGCGGCGATGCAACTAATAAGAAACCCTGGCCAGTTTGACACTATTTTAACTAATAACATATTTGGTGACATTTTGTCTGATGAAGCCTCACAAATAACAGGATCAATAGGAATGCTTCCATCTGCATCACTAGGCTCAACCAAATTAGGATTATACGAGCCCATTCATGGTTCTGCACCAGACATAGCGCATCTGAAAATTGCAAACCCTATAGCAACGATTCTTTCAGCTGCAATGATGTTGAGATATTCCTTGAATGAAGTTGAAGCTGCAGTGAAAATAGAAAATGCAGTGATCAAATTCCTTGATGTAGGTTACAGGACTGCTGATATAGCTGTAAATAATCAAAAATATCTAACCACTGACGAGACTAGTGAGCGTATTATTGAATTGTTATAACCAGATATTTGTGCGAATTAATAATACGATAATTTTTAGAGAATTAATTAATTCACATAAGAGTTAATGTTTTTTTATACCTGGAAAAGACTAATTTTAGTAGTCTTGCTCAGATGAAATTATATTTTATATGAAAGGAGTCATTTCTAAATTTGATGATAGCAAAAGCTAAACTTCAAACAAAACTTAATTTTCGAACGTTGTTTTAATGAATTAAAATCGCAATTTAGAAACTTTTATGACTTTTTATTTTAACTGTTGATAACCATAATAAGTAGCCTTAAATGTTAAATATCAAATTATATTGCTTTTGAAATTAAACATAGATGATCATGTAGCCCAAAGTATTTCATGCTATGGATTTTGTTTGAGATTGATTGATAGATGGAGAGTTATCAGGGCAAGCAAAAAACTACACAGCGTGCTCCTGTGGGGAAACCTACGGTCTTTTTTAATTTATCTTGATAAACATCCAAAAATGATTTAAGTTACCGTTTTAATCTGCCCACTAAGTCATATTCAATGATAAAATACAGAAAGGAGAGCGACACATGGAAATACATCTAAATGGTATAGCAGGCGGACAAAGAGGCGAGTATGAAAAGTGAATTGTTGCGCCTGCGGCGCAACAATTAAAAAAATGCGGAATTTGTTTTGACTACTTAAATGTTCGCAGAAAGAGGTTTTTTTTAATTATCAATATCCAGTAGGTGCATAAACACACAAATTAAGGTTTGTGTTTGTTATTATCTGAAAACACTGGTATAATCAACCTACATAAAATAGGAGAAAAGCTAAAAATGGATGATTTCAAAGATAACATTATTGATGATGATACAATAGAGAATACCAAAAGGTAACATTAGAAGATATACCAAGACTGATTCAAGAATGTCGTGACAATCTTAATACAGACCCAAGATGGGATGACATTGATTGAGCGATGTTTGATGATGAAATATTAACCTATAGAATAAAGTTCATTATGGATTACCGAAACTCGATCCTGGTACTCCAGCAAAGGATTTTCTCTGCAGAGCTTAAGAGAAAAAAGAGGCAAAGGCAAACAAGAAGAAAACCAGACATAAAAAATAAATGTACAATGTAATACTTCCGGCTGAAGCTAAGAAGCATATTACAAAACTTTATTCTAACTTGTAAAATGAGATTGCACTGCTTCTTAGAAGACGCATTACTAAACGTAACTGAGCCCAGAATACTTAAGGGTTATAAACTCTTAAATAAAGAAATAGACAAGGGCGTTTTAAGCTATGATATATTTATAATAACACACTTAAATATTTCTAAAGGTTATAATATGTCAGTTTAAAACTTGCATTTTAGGCATGCTTTTGATAAAATAAACATATTGAAATAGCGGAAGTGGTCTTTCCTAAAATCTTTCTCACAGGGATTGTATCTTATGCCAAATGCATTAACTCATAAATTCATTGCAGAAGCGGTTCGAGACTCTCTAGATGTTGGAACTAAGTCTATACTAACAAAATTTGAGAAGGAATATTTTTTAGGGAGCCTCGGGCCTGATATATTAATGGGACTTGTCTTTGAGACTAATCTTGTAAAACGCGATGAGGGAGAGAGATTGCACAATGATGGCATTTATGCTTCATTCGTCCAAACTGCAGATTATTTATCAAAAAATAGAGATGATTCGTTATATGCATATTTTTTAGGCTTTTTAACGCATTATACTACTGATTCGACAATTCATCCATTTGTTTATTATTATATTGAGAATAGACTAAAGCGAAAATATGCGCCTCATTTATCGACTGTAATACATGCCATAGTTGAAACTGAAATGGATGTTTTTGTAGGGAAAGTCTATCTTAAAGGCAAAAAAGCAGACAGTTTCTACCTGTTTAAAAATACCGCGCGTGTGAGACGGACAATTAGAAAATTTTTTCTGATTATTAATAAAGATGTTTTTAATCTTGCATTAAGCGTGCGAGATATGAGAAAATCCTATTTCTTATTCAAATTATTATTATTTCTCTGTCACAGAAATCGAAATGGTTCTATAAGATTTTGGATAATCCGTAAAATAGATGCAAAATTGAAGGCTGATCACTTATTCCTGTCTGTTCTTAGACCGCGAAAAATTGACACATCATATGATTATTTGAATATGGATAAACACCCATATCGTAGTATTCATAAAGAGCGATTTAGCGCTGAAATTACCTATTCTTTTCCTGAGATGGTAGAATTAGCAAAAAAGCGTGGGATTGATCTTTTAAACAAGGCAATAGAGCATATCAACGGAGGGGCGTCATTAAAACTCGACGACTTTATCTTAAACTATAATGGGGCTTTTAATAGTGAGTATTTGGACGCAGTAGAAAGTGGCAGAATTGTTCCAAAATCAAGCATGGAATTAATTGCTACTGATGATCACTCAAAATCCTTTACTTAACTAATAAATTCTTGTAGGAGCATTTATGAAAAAGAAATATTTTATCACAACACCAATATATTATGCCAATGGTACGTGGCACCTAGGAACATGCTACACTTCTGTCGTTTGCGACGCGATAGCGCGATTTAAAAAGATGGATGGTTATGACACTTTCTTCTTAACAGGCACAGACGAACATGGTCAAAAGATCGAAAAATCTGCGCTCAAAGAAGGTCAGACTGACGTTAAAGCATTTATAGATGACAAAGTAGCAATTCTAAAAGATGTGTGGAGCCTATTAAACATCAACTATGATAAGTTTATTAGAACTACAGATGATTACCATAAGACGGCGGTACAAAAAATCTTTACAAAATTGTTTAATAAAGGTGATATCTATAAATCTGAGTATGAGGGTCACTACTGCAATCCATGTGAAGCTTTCTGGACAGCAGGACAATTAAAAGATGGCAAATGCCCAGACTGTGGCAGACCCACTGAGATTGCAAAAGAAGAGAGCTATTTTTTTAGACTATCAAAATATCAAAAACAACTAGAAGATTTGTTTGAAGAAAATCCTGATTTTCTTTTGCCCGTATCTAGACGCAACGAAATGTTAAATAATTTTCTGCGCCCTGGTCTGCAAGATATATGTGTTAGCAGGTCATCCTCAAAATGGGGAATTGAAGTCACATTCGACCGCGCACACATAGTGTATGTTTGGATAGACGCACTTACAAACTATATCACAGCTCTAGGATATGAGAGCTCAGATGATTCGCTGTTCAAAAAATATTGGCCTGCAGATTTGCATATGATGGGCAAGGAGATTGTTAGATTTCATGCTCTTATATGGCCAGCATTATTAATGGCCCTCGATATACCACTACCAAAAAAATTATTTGCTCATGGATGGATTTATTTTGGGAATGAAAAAATGTCAAAATCACTCGGTAACATAATAGACCCATTTATTCTTAGCGAAAAATACGGAGTTGATGCTGTGCGATACTACTTGTTAAGAGATATCGTCTTTGGCAATGATAGTAATTATACAACATCCGCCTTTCTAACTAGACGAAATGCTGATCTGTGCAATGGGCTAGGCAATCTTTTGAGTAGAACAACAGCCATGATCCAAAAGTATTTTGATGGTCGCTGCCCAGAGCCACTCTTAAAATCTGATTTTGATGATGAATTAATACAAATCGCTAATGATCTTTATGATAATGTAAAGACCCGCATGGACAATTTAGAGATTAATGATGCACTAGCAGAAATTTGGAAATTAATTAACCGTGCAAATAAATATATTGATGAAACCACTCCATGGTTATTAGCAAAAAAGCCTGAGGACAAGCCAAGACTAGCTACTGTTTTGTATAATCTCGCAGAATCATTGCGCATTGCTGCAGTGTTTTTGTGCCCCTTTTTGATTGAAACACCAAAAAAAATATTAGACTGCCTGTCAAGCTCTTGTCCTAACTCATTCAAGAACGTAATCAAGTTTGGTGTGTTAAAACCAGGATGCGAGATAAAAGTAATAGATAAACTTTTTTATAGGATTGATATAAGCGCTGAAATAGCAGAGCTTAATAAGGAGATGTCAATGCAATACGAAAATAACAATGGTACTTCTGAAGTTGAAGCTAATCCAAGAACAAAGGATAAAGACATCATTAATTATAACGAATTTAGTAAAATGGATCTAAGAGTCGGAATTATTAAATCAGCAGATGCCGTTAAGAAAAGCGAGAAATTATTAAAGCTCACCGTTGATGTCGGAGGAGAGACTAGAACTATTGTAAGTGGCATAGCAAAATATTACAACCCAGAAGACTTAATTGGGAAATGTGTAAGTTTGATCGTTAATTTAGAACCAACGCGAATTTGTGGCATTTTATCTGAGGGCATGTTGCTATGCGCCCAAGATTCAAACTCTGTCGTAATTATATCCCCCGAAAAACCTATGGCTGGTGGCAGTATAATTTCATGAGCTTAATAGACACACACGCACATTTGAATGACGCAAGGCTCTTGCCGTCCGTCCCAGATATTGTGTCTAGTATGGAAATGGATGGTGTTGATAAAATTATTAATGTTGGATATAGCAGACAATCTAGTGAGATATCTGTAGACCTTGCCAACTCATATAAAAACATTTATTGTTCAGTAGGAATTCATCCTCATGATTCCAAAGATGCTACTCAAGCTGATTATGAATATTTTATAAGTGTTTCTCAAAACCCAAAACTAGTAGCAATCGGCGAGATTGGGCTGGATTATTACTATAATTTAAGCGATGAATCTATACAAAAACGTGTTTTTGTAGAACAACTTGAACTTGCAAATTCATTGTCTCTCCCCATTATAATTCATTTGCGAGATGCCTATGCGGATATGTTTACTTTGCTCAGTCAGAATAAACATTACCTAAATCATGGTGTCGTTTTACATTGTTATTCAGGTACGTCTGATGATCTAAAACAATACCAAAGTATTACGGATATGTACGTGTCAGTTGGTGGAGCTATAACATTTAAAAATAATGCCAGCCGAAAAGACGTAATAGCACAAGTACCAATCAATTTATTATTGCTCGAAACTGACTGTCCATACATGACACCTGTTCCACACCGTGGGACTATAAACTACCCTAAATATGTTAAATTCGTTGCTTCAAAACTAATTGACTGGTTCCCTGATCGCGATATTATAACAGAGACTAATAACAATGCGAAACGCTTGTTTGATAAATTAAGAAACTGAGTACTTCTTTAACTAATAAGTTATTTTAGGGATAAGCTCTATAAACTAGGAATTCAAACATGGATAAAACAATATCAGAAATATTAAGGGAAGCTGGGTTCAAATTTAAAAAATCATTAGGTCAAAATTTTTTAACAAATTCTACAATCTTAAACTCAATTGGATATGATTCTAAAGCAACGAAGGAGAGCGTTGTCTTAGAAATCGGGGCTGGCGCAGGCTCTTTGACTCTTATGCTTTCACGCATTGCAAAATCAGTATTTTCCTTTGAAATAGACAATTCGCTAAAGCCCGTATTGGATTTAGTATTAAAAGACACTATTAATGTTAATTTATATTACCAAGACGTTCTAAAATTATCTGATGCTGAAATCTTAGATATTGTAAAAGATGACTTCATAGTCGTTGCAAATCTCCCATATTATATAACAACTGCACTTATTATGAGATTTATAGAAAGCCCACTACCTGTAAAATCATTAACTTTGACAATGCAAAAAGAAGTTGCGCAAAGATTAACCGCTCAGCACAACACACCTGAGTTTGGGGCCATTACTTTAGCAGTACAATTGTTTGGTACTGCTTGTATTACTAGGATTATAAGCCGAAACAATTTTAGACCTGTTCCTAATGTGGACAGCGCCGTAGTATACATCGAAAAAAGACAGGATCCTGTTGTGGTCAAGGACATGCCTCAATTACATAAACTTATTCGAACAGGCTTTGCAATGCGGCGTAAAACATTGATTAACAATATATCTGCTACTTTTAATATATCTAAGGACACATTAGCAAAAGGATTTAGCAAATTGGGTATCCCCGAAAAAATACGAGGAGAAGCTATCCCATTAGATACTTACATTATATTATCCGATTATTTAACTGATTTAAAAGGTTGTTCTAATTTGAACGTTTAACCATTCACAAACATTACTTTTTTAATTGTGCTTTAAATTCTCGTGTTTTTTAAGGATTCTGATCGTTTGAAAATCGCGACAATAATATAGTCTCATATTTTTCTAGATAGTTTTTTATAATAAACATTACTTTGTTATATGATTCTTGGTTTTTTGCTAAGAAAGGGTCTGGTATTGGTGTATACTGGTTGTCTACAACCTGCGACAGTGTGATGAATTTATTTCTGTATTTATAGGGGGTCAAATGTTTGTGAGATTTTGTCATACCTATTATGATATCCGCCTTTTCAAAAAGATGTTTATCACTTTTTTATAGGCGGGCTTATGTAAATCTAATTCTCTAGAACTAAATCCTTCATTTAAAAGTGCGAGGCGAGCTTTTGAATGAAGCTTTTTGCTGTGATTAAAGACCGCAGCTGATCTAATCCATTCGATATTTTTATTGAGCACAGGATTAGCATTTACCATTCTTCTAAAAACAAATTCGCAATATGGACTTCTACAAACATTACTAGAACATACAAAGAGAATCCTCATTAAATTCTCCTAAAATAATTGTTAAAAATGAATTTTTCCTTATCAGAATATGACTCAAGCTCACGCAATTCTGCAGTCTTGCATTTATAATATTCTAGGTTAAGCTCATGTCCTATTGTATTATTAACGAAATCACTATTTAAAGCTAAGTTTAGCGCATCTTCAAACGTAGCAGGCAACCTCTCCAATTTTGAAGTGATCTCATCTCCTGCATCATATAAATTTTCATCTACTGGATCAGGTAATTTCATGTTACTTTCAACCCCGTCAATACCTGCATTTATGAGTAGATTAAAAGCTAAATATGGATTAAGTGCAGGATCTGGATTTCTAACTTCCATACAAACTTCACTCATATTAGCAGATGGGATCCGTATGAGTTGCGATCTGTTTTGGTTTGACCAAGATACATATAAAGGTGCTTCAAACTCACCTAAGCGATGATAGGAATTAAAGTTAGAATTCATATATGCTGAAATTTCACGGCTCTTAGATAAAACACCAGCAACGAAACTTTGTCCTATTTTTCCCAATGCGCCTTTAGATCCTAAAAACACGTTTTCACCATTCTTAGTCAATGATATGTTTAAATGCAACCCGCTCCCACTTTTGTCAAAGAACGGCTTTGGCATGAATGAAGCAAAAGCTCCGTTTTTTGCTGCAATTGCCTTTATCGCGCCTTTGAACGCCATGAATGTATCAGCCCCAGATAATGACCCTCTATAATAAAAATCAATTTCGTTTTGACCAGGACCGCTTTCATGGTGTGATACCTCTGGAGAAAAACCCATTTCACTGAGGGTTAAACACATCTCGCGTCTTATGTTTTCACATTTGTCTAGTGGTGAAATATCAAAGCATCTTGCATCATCATATGGAACCATGGTAGGATCACCGTTTGAATCAGTTTTAAACAAGTAAAACTCACACTCCATGCCAATTTTAAGCAAATACCCCTTTTCTTCTAATCTTGCAACTGTGTTCTTCAATAGCGCTCTCGTATCAAATTTGAAATCACGCCCATCTGGGTTTTTAATATCACAAAAGAACCGTATAACGCGTCCTGATGCAGGGCGCCAAGGCAATACTTGCATTGTCGAAACATCTGGGATTAAATATAAATCAGATTTGGATCCTTCTGAAAAACCTATGATGGATGAGGCGTCAAAGAGAAGACCATTCGTTAATACGCGTTGAGCGTCATCAGCCGCCACTGATATGCTTTTTTGAATTCCAAGCAAATCACAAAAGAAAAGTTTAATAAATTTAACATCATTCTCTTGTATGAAATCTAATATTTCGTTAGTCATCATGATAAGATCGCTCCAGGCTTCTTAATTAATTTGATACGTACAATTGGTGATATGGATTTCTGCTGTCTGGTTTTAGCACAGTAAATTCTTCACTTATAACATAATTATAATCTATATTAAACAAATCACAAAACTCTTTTATATAACAATTTATCTCTTCCATATCACTGTCACTAGCTATAGCTTTTGATATTTGTGGAGGCAAATTCGATGGGATTTTGTTCCCACGCAAGAATATTTTACCACCATGCATCCCTGTACCAGGGAAGTTCCCAACTGTCAGTCCACTACAATTAAGTCCTAAAACTATTATTATCCCACCCGCTAAGTATTCACCTAAGAAACTGCCCGCAGATTCACCTAAAATAATAACTGGCTTTTTGGTTTTGTATTCTTTCATATGGATTCCTGTTCTATAGCCAGCTGAACCCTTAACGTAAATTTTTCCGCCTCTCATTGCATAACCCAATGCATCCGATGCATCTCCATGGATTACTATTAATCCGTCATTCATGGTGTCACCAGTCGCATCTTGCACATTTCCATGGACTGTGATTTCTGCACCGTCTAGGTAAGCAGCTAATGCACTCCCAGGCGTACCGTTAATTGTTATTTTTCTATTAGATAACCCTGAGGCAATATACCTTTGACCTATACAATTATTAATTACAATATCCTCGGTGGTATTTTTTACCATTCTGTTTAATCTTTGATATTCAATATCCGTTGCGTCTATTATCATTAATTATACCCACTCCTATATATTATTATCAGAACCACTCAATATGCGTAGTCTATATGCGTCAGAGAACGCAGCCAGAGAAGGGCTTACGCGTATTAAATTAAAATCATCACTTGATAAAGGCGCTTTATCACGAATTAGAGCAGTATATATACCAGCTTTGTCTATGTGGTCAATTATAATATATCCTCTTAAAATTCCATCTTTTATAAACAATCTCTTATAGCCATGTTTAGTATCAGCAAAACTGTCGCCTGCATAACTTCCTGCTGTAACCATATGTGTGCCAAATAAGCCTAGTGCATTAATAGGCAATGAGTCTTTGTTTGATATAGATCCTCCTGCCATATTTATGCCAGCAACACGCCCTTGCGCATAGGCATTTGGAAGAATAGCTAATATTCTGCGTGAATCACAAGATGAATCATAGCTTTCACAAACATCCCCTGCCGCATAAATATTTGTTATGCTGGTTTCCTGCTTTTCATTTGTTACAATTCCTTTATCAACCACCCCTCCACAATTTGCAAATATCTCAATATTAGGTCTAACGCCCACTGCTATTATGAGTATGTCAAATTCTTGAATTGTTCCATCACTCAAGTAAGCTAAATTGTGATTAAACTTGTCTACTTTTGCACCTAGTTTGAAATTGATTTTGTCACAAATTCTATTTTTAATAATTTGTGCACCTTCGTCGTCTAAAATGCTAGATAGTATTCTAGGAGCCAAATCCACTACATCTATTGATTTTACTCTGCCATATATACCTTCTGCACACTTCAGCCCAATCAACCCAGCGCCCATTATTAAAACTCGAGAATCTTGTGTTAATTCCTTCTCTAAGGCAAGCACATCATCAAATTTCATGAATGTGAATTTCTTTTTAACATTTTTTAAACCATCTATTGGAGGAATGAAAGCGCGAGAACCTGTAGCAATTAATAGTTTATCATACGCTACTTTATTCTTGCTCTCTAAAATAACATTTCCCTTTTTGTGATCAATTTTGACTGCAGTATCACCGAGCATCGGTTGACATGAATTTTTTTCATAAAAATCACTATCGCGATACTTCATTTTGTCTTTATCAGTTTTGCCTTGTAAATAATAGGATATTAGGGGCCGTGAGTATGTATGGTACATCTCATCAGATATTAAACAAATACTACCAACCTTGTCTATCTCTCGTATCCCTTCGACAGCACCGATCGCCGCGGCGGAATTGCCAATTATAAGATACCTCATATTAACGCTCCTCGTAGACTATGGCTTGATTGATACAACCTTTAACGCATGCCGGAATGCCATTGTTATTCTTGATACATAACTCACATTTTTGGATTGCACCATCCTCAGATGGTGATATCGCTCCATATGGACAACAAACAATACAGGTATAACAATGTACGCATCTGTCCTTATCTACTGTTATCAGGCCATTAACTCTTTGTAGTGCGCCTGTAATACATCCTCTCACACATAATGGATCTTCACAGTGCCTGCACGAAACTGCGAAATTTATATTTCCTTTACTCTCAACACGAATATTTGGATGTATTTTCTTGTCTTTTAACGCCTTAACCATGTCACTTTCTTTTGAATTAGCGAATGCACAGTGATACTCACATAGTCGACATCCAAGGCACCATTGTTCATTTACATAGACTCTCTTCATCTCGCTACTTTCCTCAATACGTGTCTTTTTTGCAAATCTTTACTCTCCTGCATGATAAATACCTAATATGGATAACTCTTTTTCATTAAGGCCTATACCACGAAGCATTAAGCGGTTGCCTTTTAAACTTTCAATTGAGTTTATTCCCATCCCCCCCATCATTTCTTTAATTTCGTGTTCCCAAGCAATAACTAGATTAACTAATCTCTGATGTGCAATTGCAGGGTTCAATCGCTTAACTAGCTCAGGCGCCTGTGTTGCTATTCCCCAATTACATTTGCCACTTTGGCAACTTCTACATAAATGACAACCCATAGCAATAAGTGCTGCTGAACCTATATATACACAATCAGCTCCTAGAGCAATTGCTTTTACAACATCACTACTGCTTCGAATACTACCCCCTACGACTAAAGACACACTATCGCGAATCCCTTCATCTCTTAGCCTTTTATCTACAGACGCAAGAGCTAACTCAATTGGAATTCCAACATTGTCTCTAATTTTAGTAGGCGCAGCGCCAGTGCCACCTCTAAATCCATCGATAGCTATTATGTCTGCCCCACTTCTTGCTATGCCGCTCGCAATCGATGTTATGTTATGCACAGCTGCAATTTTAACAATTACAGGCTTTTTATAATCAGTAGCCTCCTTTAAAGAGTACACTAATTGTCTTAAATCCTCGATTGAATATATGTCATGATGTGGAGCAGGCGATATAGCATCGCTACCTTCTGGTATCATTCTAGTTCGACTCACTGCACCTACTATCTTTGTTCCAGGCAAATGCCCCCCAATCCCAGGTTTAGCGCCTTGGCCCATTTTTATTTCTATAGCGGCTGCTGTATTTAAATAGTCTTTATGCACGCCAAAACGCCCTGAGGCAACCTGCACTATTGTGTTTTTACTGTACTTATAAAAATCCTCGTGAAGTCCACCCTCCCCAGTATTATAATAAATACCTAATTGCTCCGATGCTTTTGCTAGACTCTCATGTGCATTATAGCTAATTGATCCATAACTCATCGCAGAAAACATAATAGGCACTGATAAATCTAATTGTGGAGTGGTTTTTGGAATTATTTTGCCTCCCCCGTCTCTAGTTATTTTATGTGATTTACAGCCTAAAAAGACTCTAGTCTCCATAGGTTCTCTTAAAGGATCTATAGATGGGTTTGTAACTTGAGATGCGTTTATTAAAATCTTATCAAAATATATCGGATAATTTTCTGGGTTCCCCATGCTTGACAATAAAACGCCACCACTTTGTGCCTGCTTGTATATCTCATTAATAGTTTTTCCAGTCCAATTTGCATTCTCTCTGAATGTATGTGTGCTCTTAACTATTTTCAATGCTCTAGTAGGGCATATTGTCACACACCTATGGCAATTTACGCAATTATCGTCTTTAGATTCCATGCGACTCTCGCATTCAACATAACAATGCACCATGTTAGAACACTGATTCTCGCATGCTCTACAAGTAATGCAACGGGCGTAATTACGAACAACTTCATACTCAGGATAGATATAATTCATTTATTTATCCTCCGTTGCATTGATTACGACGGCCTCGCCACCTTTAGGCGCCCATATGCGATCTAGCGTAGGTTCTATAATTCGTATAGCTGATTCTTCACTTGCTACATACACCCGACTACCCTTTTCTGCTACGACCATAGGCCTTAGCTTTAATCTGTCGTTTAATGCGACTAATCCATTTTGATGGCCTACTAGTATAGAGAACGGACCAGTTATGAGTAGTGACGCAAAAATATTTCTCAAATATTCTGCTTTTTCTTTCTCCTCATAAGGATAATTTTCAATGGTTTTCCAAAATGGCGCTGCTATTACAGCGGCAATTTCTTTAAAGCTCAAACTCTTTTTCCGATGCAAATAATCAAATATATATGTTATTACCTCAGTGTCTGTTTGCAATGTGCATTTATATCCATACATCTCAATGCAACGTCTATTTGCGTCATAAGAGGATATTTCACCGTTGTGAACTACCGAGTAATCTAGAAGCGCGAAAGGATGTGCGCCTCCCCACCATCCAGGAGTGTTTGTTGGATATCTGCCATGTGCAGTAAAACAATGTCCCTCATACTCATCCAGTTTATAAAAACGTCCCACATCGGCAGGATGCCCCACTGCTTTAAATACACCCATGTTCTTGCCTGAAGAAAAGACATAGGCGCCATTTATCCTAGTGTTAATTTTAAAAACGCTTTTTGCTACAAATTCACGTTCGTCAAGTTGTGAGGCTTTTAATTTTGTTGGGTGTGGCGTTACAAAATATCTCCAGATTAATGGTTCGTCTTTTATTTCAGACATCTTTTTTGTTGGGATTTTTGATAGATTTATAATATCAAAATGCTCATCCATAAACACTTCGCATTGTTTTTTTATCTCTGCATTGTCATAAAAAATATGGAATGCATAATAATCTTTATACTCAGGATAAATACCATATCCTGCAAATCCCCCGCCTAAACCATTCCCGCGCTCACGCATTACAGCAATAGATTTAATGATCTCCTCACCAGAAAATCGCTTGCGTGATTTGTCTATTATTCCTGATATTGCACACCCAGATGGTATGCGAACATCACCTTCCCTTAAAATCATTGTGCTTGCCTCCGCATTCTAAATTTGTGGCATTCATATACGAAATTGTATTCAATAACACAAACTTATATAATTTGGTCGCTCATAAAGAATGAAAATTAGCTACTAATTGATAGAATGATATTTCATAATCCCACTAATAAATTATTTATGATGTGCCGTTTTGTGCTCAATTATCGATCTTTAAAGCACAATTCTAAATACAAATTATTTGATTTAACAAAACACCTTTGCAATTTAAATATTATAAACTGTGTATTCAGAATTTACTTAATTTTTTAAGGGTTGCAAACTATGCCTTTACTTTTTATTGCAAAACAACTAGTTTGCGTTTTCAAAATAATCTAATTATATTAAATAATCTGTCAAAATTCATGAAATGCTGTATGTTTAACATAATACTCTAAAATACTAAATGACGTCATTTAGGAGTATTACTTTAAACCAATTTAATTCTCTTTACACATGTTTATTAGATAATATTTTATTTTTCCTGCTCTACATTTAGTCTTGCATGTTTTTCAACAGTATCTATAACACCAAAACTTTATGAATTGGTATTTACTTACCTTTTTAAGATTACTTAAATTATATAGCAAGAAATTCTGTGTTTTATTTTATTTTTCTAGTGCGCGCTACTGAGATTGTTTTCAATAAATTTAACAATATCACCAACGGTGCGAATTGTTTTTATATCATCGTCATCAAATTCAATTTTGTAAACATTTTCTAATTCTAATAACATTTGCGCTATATCTAAAGAATCTGCATCCAAATCATTTATTATATCGCTGTCCAATGTTACTGTATTTGGATCTAAATCTAATACATCGACGAGATGTTGTTTTATCCTGTCAAAGACCATACACTAACTCCTTTTGCATGCACTAGCATCGCATATGTTAGATTAATATAACATATGTTAATTTTTATGTCAAATAATCAATTGCTACTTATATACTGTCAGTTTTTTGTAAATCAAGACATAATATGACAGTATTCATATTAAATTTAAGCATTATATGCGTTTATATATAGATCGTTTATGGTTGTTGATAACAAAAGTCTAGCATTTAGATATAATCATTATTTCGTCTCACATTAGATACTTACTTGACAAAGGAGCCATAATTAATATATAGTATAATAGCAAGAATTGTAATAAGCTAACCAGAGTTTTTTATAATTATTATTGCAAATTTAGCACATTCTCAGGTGATTATGGATAATAGGTTACTATTTGCACCTATCAGTATTGGAAGTTGTGATATAAAGAATCGAATTGCAATGGCCCCTATGCACTTAGGGCTCGGAACATTTGATGGTACAATCACACAGAAAATGACAGATTATTATGTTGCACGCGCGAAAGGTGGGGCTGGCATAATAATGCTAGAAATAACACGCGTAAATGATAAGACGGGGGCCACTGCTTTTGCACAACCTGCTTTAAGCCACGATTATCAAATCGGAAAATTAAGAGAGTTTTGTCAAAAAATTCATAAGTATGGATCAAAGGTGTTTGTACAACTCCATCATCCTGGGAGACAAAATGTAGGTCTCATGATGGGAACAATTCCAATTTGTATTAAACTTAGTAAAACCATGCAGGATTTCCCAAAAATATTATATAAACTTGCTCCCACAGTTGGAAAAAAAATTCTCTCAAGGCAATGGACTCCAGCTGTAGTAGCACCTTCAAAAGTAGAACCTAGTTATTTCACTGGAGGGAAAGTGCGAGAGCTCTCTTTAAAAGAGATAAAGCAACTAGTTAATCAATTTATTGAAGCAGCGGAGCGCGCACAAAAAGCTAATTGTGATGGCGTTGTACTCCACGCGGCACATGGATATCTAATACAACAATTCCTCAGTCCAAATACAAACAAAAGAAAAGATGCATATGGTGGCTCATTTGAAAACAGGATGCGCTTCATAACTGAAATAATAGAAGGTATACGATCTAGATGCCGTGATTTCCCTATCATTGTCAGGTTAAGTGTGGATGAATGCTATGATAGAATAGGAATGCCTGGCAAAGGTTACGGATTAGAAGAAGGCCTTGAAATGGCTGTGGCTCTTGAAAAAATCGGGATTGATGCAATAGACGTTTCATGTGGTGCATACGACACATTTAATTATTGGTTAGAACCCACTTCTTTTGAAACAGGATGGCGAGCTTATATGTCAAAAGAAGTAAAAAAACTCGTGAAAATTCCAGTTATTGCTACTAACTTAACTAGGAGTGAAAGACAAGCTGAGCTCCAGCTCATGGATGATTCACAAGATATAATATCATTAGGACGCCCTCATATCGCAGAACCAAAGTGGTCTATTAAAATAGAGAGTGTACAAGAACATACCATAAAGCGCTGCATTTGTTGTTTACATTGTTTTGAAAGCATGCAACATAATGCTTATTTAGGCAAACCAGCACGTTGTGCAGTTAATCCTTTTGCAGGGAGAGAACGATATAAATTAGTGACTAATGGTGGTGGACGTAAAGTTGTAATAGCAGGTGCTGGACCAGCGGGTTTAATGGCTGCAGAGATATTAGCAAGGCGCGGATTTAGAGTTGTAGTATATGAAAAGAAAAATAAAGCTGGCGGGCAAGTAACAATCGCTGCTAACTCACCAGAAAAAGCTAAGCTCGGTTGGTGCGTTGAGGATTTGAAGTTTGCCGCCGAGAAGAAAGGTGTTAGAATAATTTTTAACAAGTTGTGCACTGTCGATGATGTGGACAGCCAAAAGCCATATGCAGTAATAGTAGCTACTGGTGGGGAACCAATTATACCAGCTATTGAGGGTATAACAAATAGTAAAGTCGCTACTGCTCCAGATCTATATGAAGGGAAAATTAGTATCACAAAAAAAAGAGTGGCAGTTATCGGAGGAGGACTCACTGGCCTAGAAACAGCCCATGTCCTAGCTAAAATGCACAACGAGGTTACCATACTTGAAATGAGCGATCAAGTGTGCAAAGGTGTTTGGATGCAACACGTTGATGCCGTGCTCCCAAAATTAAATGAAGAAAATGTGACAATACTTACAAACACGAAGTTAATTGAGGTTGATTCCACAGGAATAGTCATAGAAAATACCAAATCAAAGCATCGTTCGCATCTGGATGTAGATAACGTCATATTGGCAATCGGAGTGCGTCCAGAATCAAGTTTGTTCCAACAACTACATGGAAGAGCTGCTAACGTGTTTCTAATTGGGGATGCAGTCAAGGCGGGTCGCATCGCTAATGCTACTGAGGATGCATTTAGAGTAGCCTTCAATTTAGGGCTAGATCAATTTCCTGATTTACAATTAAAGGATGATTAAAAATGCTAGATGTTGTATCTGTAAAAGTCGCAAAGGAAAGCGACTTGGATGCCATATCATCAGGGATAACTGAGATTGAGTTAACTGGCCGCGCAGCGTTAGGTGTATTTAAATCATTTTCATGGAGTGGCAATGTTGCCGTGTTTTGCGGACCTGGCAACAACGGAGGAGATGGATACGCGCTGTCTGTACTCTTAAATGCCGCAAATACAAGTGTCACTATCTTTGAATTTTTAAAAAAGGATGTCTCTAGTAACAGTGCTAGTTTTTATTACAGAAATAAGTGTGTTCAAGAAAAAATTAATATATTTGATATATCTGAAAATTATGATTTGTCTTCGTTTTCAATTATTGTCGATTGTTTGTTTGGGATTGGCTTTAGAGGTGAATGTAAATCATTTTTTGCAACCGCTATCAAAAGAATTAATGAAACAAGAGACAATGGAGCTAAGGTTGTTTCTGTAGATATAAACTCTGGACTTAATGGGGATACTGGTCTTGGTTCTATTGCTATAAAGTCGGATTTAACTGTTTCTATAGGCTGGTATAAAGCAGGACATTTCTTGAACTGCGCAAAAGATTATATAGGTGATCTGACCTGCATTGATATAGGTGTAAATCTAAACACACTCTCTTTTAAGCTGATAGAAGCTAAGGATTTAAAGCCAATATTTCCTAAACGCAAAAATTTTACAAACAAGGGTGATTATGGTAAATCCCTAATTATCGCGGGATGTGCCAATTTTGTAGGTGCTGCAAAACTTGCGAACTTAAGTCAAGCATCACTACTAAGTGGAGTCGGAATTTCGGCTTTGGTTATACCAAAATCCATACAAAACGCCGTTACCCCATATTTATTAGAAAGCATTTTATATCTATCAGATGATTGTGACGGGCATATGGTTTACAATCCATTCTTTTTAGACTCAATCTCAAAAAATGCAACCTCGATAGCGATAGGCCCAGGCTTAGGAACCTCTCAAGAGATATTCAAAATTGTTTCTCATCTTATCGAAAACTACTCTGGGATTCTAACAATTGATGCTGATGGGATCAATGCTTTAAGTCAAAAACCAGAAATATTATTGAACGCAAAATGCAAAGTTATATTAACACCTCATATTAAGGAATTCCACCGTTTAACAGGTGAATCTATAGATACTATACTTAATTCACCAATAGATAGTGTATTAGCTTTTTCAAGGAAGTATAATACAACGATCTTGTTAAAAGGTCCGTCTACCATTATCAGTGATGGAATTGAGGTTTATATCACTAATCGAGGCACCCCAGCTATGTCTACTGGCGGGAGTGGCGATGTTTTAACTGGCGTTATTAGTGGATTAAGTGCTCTGAAAACCTGCTCAACCATAATGGGGGCGGCGGCGGCTTCCTATATTACTGGGGCAGCAGCAGAACTCGCTTGCTCTGCATCTAACGAATATTCACTATTGCCTCATGATGTAATTTCTATGATTCCCACTGTTATATCTAACATAATAAATGGGGCTTGATTCCTTTATATGACATTTTAATGTCGATATTTTTACGTCAACTTTATGATTTTAAGATTCTTAATGTCGTGCTACAATATCTATGTCAGCAGGAATCTAGAAATTGGCCTTTGATAAATTCCAAATCTACGGCGTTTCCTCCTCTTTATTCCTCGTCTTCAGCAAAGCTTTCCGCTAGCTCCGTCAATTCACGTAGTTTGTTTTCTAATAGATTCTTGTCTGGCAAGTGGAGTTTGTAGTCCGCTACCATAGCGGGAGACAAACTGCGTGAGAGTGAGTATTCCACTACCGAAGCGTCCCTTTTGGTGCAAAGAATAAGCCCGACGCTTGGATTTTCGGATTGTTTTTTTACATCGCGGTCGAGGGTTCCAAGTAGAATTCCATCTTGCCGAGATGCTCCGGCTCGAATTCGCCGAGTTTCAACTCAATCGCCACGAGGCAACACAATTCCCTGTTTAAAAACAGCAGGTCAATGAAAAAATCGCGGTTGCCTACCTGAACACGGTATTCCTCTCCAACAAAGGCAAAGTCATTTCCTAGCCCCAAAATGAAGTCTTTAAGGTTTGTGACGATTGCTTTGCGCAGGTCTTTTTCCTTGTGGTGTTCGGGCAAGTCCAAAAACTCCAGTACATAGCTGTCACGCAAAGCAGTCAAGCCCTCGTTACGGTCGGTTATCAGCCTATTGGTAATGTCCGAAAGCATAGTGCGCTCGAACAAGGCACTGTCCATCTGACGTTTCAACTCGCTGAGGGAGTATCTGTTTCTGACCGCAAGCGTGAGATAAAACTCGCGTTCCTCTTCGGTTTTGCATGACATAATCTGCATATTGTGCGACCATGTCAATTCTCGCGACAGTGTTGCGAGTTTTTCATTGCCTTGATACGTTTCGTAAAATTGCTTCATTCGCCAAATATTGGACAACGAGAACCCTTTCCCCACATAGCGATCCTGAATGAATTCCGCAAAATTTTTGACCTCGGCCTTTCCCCAACTGCCGTCGGTAACACGGCGACTAACATACTCGCCGATGTCATGGTGTAAATGGATAAGCTCACGATTGACGGCGCGAAAAGCGTTCTCGCGGGCTTTTTCAATAATCGAAATTACTTCTTCAAAAGCGTGACCGTCTTGTTTTTCCAATTTATCGTTCATTGTTTGCCTCGAATTCTCTCATCAGTGATGAGAGTTTTAATTCTCGCAACGCGATGCGAGTTTTTATGCGCTTACATCTTCCAGCGAGCCTTTTATCAGTATTGAACAGAGATCTTTTAACATCGTTTCGATGGATGCCCGAGTTTTTACGGAACGTCAAAAAAAGATGACAATAATTAAGTACTAATAAGAAATAATGGTGGCTTTAGCCAAAATATTGAAGATTCTTTGTGTAATATAAAAATTAGCACAATTAGTACACAACTTTTATTGGAATATATCACCATTTTTAATCAATGCAAAATTCAAACCTTCCTTATATATTTTACCTGTTATTTATAGCTTTTTAAATCTATTTTGTCAAGACAAAGCGTCGCTTTTAATAATATTTCACATTTTTATTCTGGTATTTGAACACGATTTAAGAACATTTATTTTTACCAATGTAGCACATGCTCCATATTTAAAGATAAGTAATTATAACAAAATGTATCCCAAAAGTCAAGTTTTCGGATACTATGTTTTTTTGACATGATAGACAGAAACTCTAGCTAATTATATATGTCTAAATATTTGATATGACTTTTGTCGGTATAATCATAAATACTATTATTTTAGTAAAGTATTGGGTTTTTTAGATTATAAAATAAGCATGGTGCCTAAAAACTGCGGAATATAGGATTATGCTGTCTTATCACTTCGTAAACTATTTGTATTTTGTTTGTTTTCTTTTCCATTATCACGGATTCTTTGCTAAAATTTCTAGATAATTAATTTAAGTATCTGAATTTAGCTTAAATTTGATGGGTTCATCAAATATCCAATCACAATAATTTTAACCGCCACCAAAATTTTCTAAAAGCTATGAGAGGTTTCTTTTTTTGTCTAAACAACGATAATATTATTATCCATTATTTTGACCTCTCTATAATTTTTATAAAGACATTATAGATAGTTTTTGCCCGTACACTTTTTTAACCTGGTAACAGGTTTAGTACAAACTTCTATGCATTATTAACTATTCCCATAATATTCTTCCAATTTTTAAATTCCCGTTGGTGCTTTTATACAGTGTTATGTTTGCAAAGAATCTAATTTAATGATATAATTAGTTAGTAAAAATAATGCAAAAAACACATTGTTTTACCTAATAACTCTTGTGTTTTTCAACTATGTATTTATTTGGTGCATAGTTTTAAAGACTGCATGCGTTATGAAAGGAGATTATATGGGAATTGACGAACTGCTAGAGTATCAAAAAATCGATATTTCTTTAACGAATGCTCGTAAAAGCATCCTTGAAAGTGATAAAGCTAAAACAATTAATGACCTTGGAACAAAAGCTAAACATCTCAAGGCTACTATAGAGGCTGGTGAAAAAAGCGCGACTGCTTGTTTTGATAGTGTCTATAAAATTAAGCGCTATTTAGATGACATACCTCCACGATCCGCAATAAATGTGGATACCTTAACCTATGAGCAATTATCAAAACTGGAAAATGAATTGAATTCACATAAAACGCACCTTGAAAGATTAAAGAAAGAGTTTGAATCGAACAATGAAAAACTTTCTCAATTAAATATAAAACATAATGCTGAATATCATGAATTGATAAAAGTTAGTAATTCTCGCTCCTCAAAAATGATTGATTTTAAAAAAATTGTTGATAAGTTTACTGAGGATCATGATAGTGAAACCGAATTGTTAAAAGAGATTGCAAAACGTGTACCTCGTAGGTTATTGACGTTATATAACGAAAAAAAGACAAATGGTGCGCATAAGACACCGATTGTTGTCAAGTATGCGGATGGTTCTTGTGGGGCATGTGGTTATGATATAAAAGCTGAGGTTGGAAATAAACTAAAAAAACCTGGTGATTATGCAGAGTGCCCGAATTGCTTGCGAATTGTGTTTTTTAAATAATTTATTCTGTTGAGTTTGTTTTCTATAATATTATTATCCACTTCTGAATAAAATACTGTTTATGAAACAGACTCTTAAATTTCTGAAAATGAATGGCCTTGGAAATGATTTTATATTAATAGATCACACGGTCACACAGTTTTCAAAGGATCTTAGTGAGTGCGCTAGCACATTATGTAACCGTAAATATTCAATTGGAGCTGATGGTTTAGTTGTTATAACAAAATCTGAATGTGCTGATTACAAAATTCGTATTTTTAATTCCGATGGGAGTGAAGCATCTATGTGTGGCAATGCACTAAGATGTTTGGGGCTATATCTATACGACAAAAAAGGTGTTAGGAGTCATTCTATTTCCATAGAAACGCTGGCTGGATTAAGACAAATTGAGCTTGTCTCACATGACGGGCTTATCAAAACTATTATGGTTGACATGGGAGTCCCTAAAATTCCAGCTATTAATTGTCTCGTAAATGAATTGAGTATCTCATATAAATTTATCGAGCATATTACTCTAGTTGATGTTGGAAATCCTCATGCAGTTGTCTTTACAAACTCTTCTGACCTTAATGTCTGTAGGGCATTAGCTTTAGAAATATCTCAACAATCGCTTTTCAAAGATGGTATTAATGTTGAGATCTCTAGACTTGTTGATACTAACAGAATTGAAGCAATCGTTTTGGAGCGTGGAGCTGGATTTACCTTAGCATGTGGCAGTGGCGCTGTAGCAATTGCTCATGTTGCTGTTCTCAAAAATCTAGCGACTTACCCTTTACTAATATCTATGCCAGGCGGCTTTATTAAGGTGTTTAAAAAAGAAACTAACTCTTTCATCGAAGCTGATTGTGATTTCAATTTTTATGGCGAGGTAGCGATATGATCAATTGTGCTACGTTTTAGTATCAGTATAAAACTAGTATAAGAAAATGTACGGATAAGGAATGATTAAACTAATTATGCTTTTTAAATAATATTTAATAACCCTTAAAACAATTGTTTTTTTAAGACTCTTAAAGCAAGCAATTGGATTAATGTAATATTAGACCGCGTGAGTAAAAATTAGATGCTCGCAATTATAACTAAATACTTCTTGGGAGATAACATGGTTAAAGTTAATGGTAATTATAAAAGTCTTAAACAAAACTATCTGTTTGCCAACATTGCAAAAAAATTGTCTGATTATGTAGAGGCTAATCCAACTGCTAAAATAATAAAGATGGGTATCGGGGACGTAACACAACCCTTGCCCAAAGTAGTGATTGATGCTTTAGTTAATGCCTCAAAAGAGATGGGAGTAAAAGAGACTTTCAGAGGTTATGCTCCTGATGAACAAGGATATGCTTTTCTTAAATCTAAAATTGCTGACTATTATAAAAACAACTCAAATGTAGAACTATCCGATCGCGAAATTTTTGTATCGGACGGAGCTAAAAGTGATGTAGCAAATTTCACTGACCTTTTTTCTAATGATAACACAATAATTATACCCGATCCTGTTTATCCAGTATACATGGATAGCAATCTCATGTTGGGTAGGAAAATACAACTAATTAATGGTAATGATATAAACGGTTTCTTGCCAATGCCTACTGAAAACTTGGATGGTGACATTATTTATTTATGCTCACCTAACAATCCTACTGGGGCTGTATACACTAAGGAACAATTACAGCAGTGGGTTGATTTTGCTATCGATCATAATGCTATTATCTTGTTTGATGCGGCTTATGAGGCATTCATAGCTGATCCAGATCTCCCGCGCTCCATATACGAGATTCCAAATGCCAAAAAATGTGCTGTCGAATTTTGTTCATTGTCCAAAACCGCTGGTTTTACAGGAACTAGATGTGGCTATACAATTGTTCCAGAATCATTAATGGCGGATGGTGAATCCCTTAATAAAATGTGGATGCGCAGACAAACTACAAAATTTAACGGCACAGCATATATCATACAACGCGCCGCAGAAGCAGTATTCACTGATGAGGGACTTAAGGCATGTAGGACAATTATAGATTACTACCGTGCAAATGCAAAGATCATGACTGACACAATGTCTAAACTTAGAATCTGGCATACAGGAGGTTTTAATTCTCCATATGTGTGGATTAAATGTGGAATGGATTCATGGGAATACTTTGATGCCCTTTTAAACGACATAAATGTAGTCGGCACACCTGGAAGTGGATTTGGACGATGTGGGGCTGGTTATTTTAGATTAACAGCATTTAATACTACGGAAAACACAATAGAAGCTATGGATAGATTTTCCAAGCTTTTTAAATAAGAATTAATTACAGTCGGAGGATATAATGTCTGTAACAATTTTAGTCGGAGCACAATTTGGTGATGAGGGGAAAGGGAAAATTGTTGACTATATATCAGCGAGTGCTGATATGGTTGTACGATTCCAAGGCGGGGATAATGCAGGTCACACTGTAGTTAATGAGCGCGGCGCTTTCAAGTTGCATCTGATACCGTGCGGAATATTTAAAAAGGGTTGTAAGACACTAGCTGGGACTGGTATGGTAATAAATCCTGATGAGTTATTAAAGGAACTAGACGAACTTGAATCTAGCGGTATTGACGTTGAACATCTTTATATATCATCACGTGCTATAATTTTGATGCCTTATCATATTGAGCTCGATTGCTTGAGTGAGAGTACTGGAAGAACAGGAATAGGTACTACAAAACGTGGGATCGGGTATGCATATGCTGATCGCGCAAGGCGTGACGCTCTCCGATTTGAAAATTTGTTAGATCCCGAATATAGAGAAATAAGATTGCAAAGGATCTTGCCTACAATTAATGCTGAACTCGTTGCAAAAGGCGGAAAATCACTCTCTATTGAATTTTTAAGAGAGAAACTTAATTACTGGGCGGAGCGGTTAGGACATAGAATAGTCGATGCTGTCTCTTTTGTTAATGATTCAATTAACTCTGGAGAAAAGTTGCTGTTTGAAGGGCAATTGGGCGCGATGAAGGACATAGATCTTGGAATATACCCATATGTTACGAGCTCCAATCCAACAGCTGCATATGCCGCTGTTGCGGCGGGCTTTCCAATAAGCAAGATAACTGAAATTATAGGAGTTCTTAAAGCATTTTCATCAGCAGTAGGAACAGGACCATTCCCTACTGAGATAAAGGGAGATGAGGCATATGTATTCAGAGGGACTGGAGAAAACATTGATGATGAATTTGGAGCTAGGACTGGGAGAGCGCGTCAAGTTGGTTGGCTTGATTTGCCTGTTCTTAAATATGCATCAATTATAAACGGTTTTACTAGTCTCGCGGTTTGCAAAATAGATAAGCTTGATGATTTTGATGAAATAAAAATCTGTGTTAAATATAAACTTGATGGGATGGAGATCAATCATATGCCATCCGCTCGTGAGTTAGAAAGAGTTGAACCCGTATATATCACTGTCCCAGGTTGGAAGACACAGACTAGACAGATAAGACAGTATTCTGATTTACCGATAAATGCAAAAAAATATCTTGAAATTATTGAAAAGGCAACAGGTGTCCCTGTTAAATATATAGGTGTAGGCCCTGCTCGTGACGAAATAATTACAAGAAATATTAAATAGATCAATCAATTGCTTATAAAACACATATTAATAATATAACTATTAAATTCTATGTTTTATTAGTTTTTAAGGTTATAGTTTAATATCCATTCATTATATCAACTGTTAATCAATCTAATTTCCATTGATTAAGGAGTCATACTAAAATATATAAAAAAATATGAATTACGTAGTGCTATACGGAAGTAACGCCACAGGACACAGAATCCAACACTTGAAGGTCGAAAGCTTTCAGGCGAGATTTATGGATGATCGTGGAAACAAGCAGTGAATCTATTATATTTCGTATAGATTTACATATACAAGGGTAGAAAGCATATGATGAGTTATTGGAATGAAAATAATGTTTTCAGCATTAATACTATAGAACGTTACGCTTCAGGACATCCTTTAAACAGTGAGGGGAAGGCTCGTATTCTTTCATTGAATGGAGAATGGCTTTTTAAATTCATTAACAAAATAAAAAATATCCCGCCAGATTTTTTTAAAGCAGCATCTGCTAATGAGGATTTTGATAAAATTTCGGTTCCTAGCAACTGGCAAATCTTAGGTTATGACACTCCAATTTATTCAAATATTGCTTATCCACATGCTATTGAATCGAAGTGTCTATTAAAAATCCCACACATTAAAGCTGATAAAAATTCTGCAGGATGCTATGTTAAGCATTTTACTTTAGATAAAATAGACTGTGGTGTTTATCTAAATTTGGCTGGGGTTAATAGCGCAGCTGAAGTTTATGTGAACGGAGCTTTCGTTGGATATAGCGAGTCATCCTTTGATGAGCAGGAATATAACATCACAGAATTTCTCGTGCCTGGAGATAATAAGTTAGCTATCATCGTATATCGATATTGTACAGGGAGCTACTTAGAGGATCAGGATATGTGGCGCATTTCTGGGATCTTTCGAGACGTTACTCTCATATTTAAGCCAAACATCCAAATCTCAGATATGTATTTTTATCCGAAATTTCATGACACTTATGACACTGCAGAAGTAAATGGAAGTGTTGAAATCTCTTCATCTGTTGACAATATTATTAATGCTTATGTTACATCTGAACTAATTGATAATCAGGGGAACACAATATTAAAAACTCCAAAAAAAGTTGTGACACCTCTTAACAGAGGGGACAAGATCCTTCTTTGTTTTACCAACACTTGTCATGACATTAAACTATGGTCACACGAACACCCAGTCCTTTATACTTTACGTGTAACCCTCACTGTTGACAATGAAGTGATAGATATAAGGGAATCTAATTTTGGATTTAGAGAATTAAAAATAGTGCCAGAGGTCAATGGAACAGGCCCATTTATTTTACTCAACGGGAAGCCATTGAAGTTTTGTGGTGTTAACAGACACGATTTTCATCCAGAATACGGACATGCTGTGCCTGTTAGTTTAATTGAAAAAGATATTCTTTTATGTAAGGCTAATAATATCACAGCAATACGCACATCGCATTATCCAGGTTGCAGAGAATTTTATAATCTTTGTGACAAATATGGGATTTTAGTAATGAGTGAAACAAATTTGGAAACTCATGGTCTTGCTTTTATGATCCCGCGGAACAGTAAATTATGGACTAGCCATTGTGTATATAGAGCTAGAAATATGGTTAATACCTTCAAAAATCATCCTTGTATTGTGTCCTGGTCTCTTGGCAATGAGGCTGGTTTTGGTAGTGCCTTTAGAGAAATGCGTAAGGCTATTACACAAATAGACCAAACTCGATTTATTCATTACGAACCCGACACTACTGCTGGTGAAGTGAGTGATGTCATGTCCGAAATGTATAGCACTGTTGAAAAAATGCCTTTGATTGGGGAGAATAAATCTATAGTCCACTGTAGAGCGCTATGGAATCCATTTGGAACTCGGTATTCTCCTGAAAAATATAAGGATCTGCCCTTCATTTTATGCGAGTACTCACATGCTATGGGAAATAGCTTAGGAAACTTCTCAGATTATTGGGATGCATTCAAAAAATATGACCGCTTATCGGGTGGGTTTATTTGGGACTTTGCAGACCAATCAATTAAAGTCGAAAAAGATGGTGTCGTTGAATGGAGATATGGTGGAGATTTTAACGATTCACCAAATGCTGGTGTGTTTGCCTTTAATGGGATAGTTAGAGCAGACCGAACACCAAATCCAGCCTTATATGAGGTCAAAAAGCAATATGCTCAATTTGACATCACCTGTGATGGATTACGATTCATGATCAAAAATCGATATATGTTCACTAACCTAGATGAATTTGATGTTAGGATTGAATTAACGCTAAATGGTAAAACTACCTCTGTTAATCAAATGCCTTTAATTTCAATCGCACCTGGAGATTGTGGTTATATTGATGTCCCTGATATTGAGGGACTCATGGGGGAGATAACTGCTATTGTATATATTGTAACACGCTGTGCTACCGCGTACGCTCAAAAAGATTCTATCATTGGATATGAACAGTTTATATTAACACCCTATCACTATCCTGAAGAAATAATAACTGATGCGATCGATCCAGTGTCATTTTCATCTGGTGATTTAGAAATAGCCATATCGGCTGGTGATTTTAGGGCAATCATAGATAAACATACAGGAGGGATTGTCAGCGTAGATAAAGCTGGAGTCGAAAAACTTAAAAGCCCTTTTATTCCAAACTTTAATAGGGCGACTATAAACAACGATACGATGGCTCAAGTTAATATTAAGTTAGTGCAGTTTTTCTTAGGAGCTAATCGCTATAAGCGTGCAATGAAAAAACTTGTGCCAAAAAAATTCATAATCACACAAAATAATAACAATGTCATTGTCACAATAAAATGGAAGATGCCACATATTAAAGAACTAACCACTATTTATGAATTTTCACCGTCTGGATCTATTGATGTAGAAATGAGCGTCATATCAAAAAAAGAACTGATTAGATATGGTTTTAGTTTTGGATTGAGAGACGGTATCGATGGCGTTGTTTTTTATGGGAAAGGCCCATTCGAGAATTATTGTGATCGTGCAACATCTTCAATTCTGAAAGAATACTCAGGTGTTGCAGAAAATTTTGTTCACGATTATTTATATCCACAAGAGAATGGCGGACATACAGAAGTAAGGTATTTAACAGTAGGTAATGATAATGGTGTCTTGATTGAGGCATTAGATAAGCCCTTTGAAATGAGCGTACACCCATATTCTTTGGATATGTTAGATTCTGCCACACATTTACATGAACTTGCGGGGCTGGATTATTTAACAGTTAATATAGATGGTAAACAACGGGGTGTAGGAGGAGATATCCCTGCTATTGCTGCTTTAAAACCACAGTATAAAATACTGCCTAATATTCAGCACAATTTCAAATTTAGATTGACATTGAAATAATTATGCTAGGACTTGTTTTAGAAGGTGGTGGGGCCAAGGGAGCCTTTCATATTGGAGCATTAAAAGCCTTATTTGAAAACTCATATAAATTTGATGCCGTCATGGGAGCATCTATCGGGGCATTTAATGGTGCCGTAGTGGCCCAAGGCGACTTTGACATATGTTATGATCTTTGGAATAATTTGACGCCTTCAATGCTAGCCGATGTAGATGATGAAAAATACACCAACATCGTTCATAAACGATGGGATAAAGATACTGTCAAATACCTTTTTGGGATCTTAAGACGCACGATAGCCAATAGGGGATTGCCCACAGATAAAATGCGCGCTTTTTTCAGTCAGTACATAAATGAGGAAAAATTAAGGGCATCAAGCATGGATTTTGGGATTGTCACCGTTTCAATGACAGACGATTGGTTGCCTATTGAGATTTTTAAAGATCAAATGCCCCCTGGCACAATACTAGATTATATCTTTGCTAGTGCGAGTTTTCCTGCGTTTAAAAAGGAGGAAATTGCTGGCAAACGTTATATGGATGGTGGAATATACGACAATCTTCCACTAAATCCATTAATACGCAAAGGATATCAAAACATAATAGCAATACGAACAATGAGCAATATGCCTAGACAAAAGGTAATTGATATGTCTGTGAAAATAGACTATATATGTCCTTCTGAGCCACTCGGAAAAACATTGTCATTTACTCAAGAACGGTTAAGACGCAACCTTAAAATGGGCTATTTTGATGCGCTACGCTTTATCAAGAATTATGCAGGAGTGTTATATTATCTTGAGCCTATGTCAGATGCTGAGTTTACTAATTATGTAAATGTGTCTGGAATCCTACCATTTAAAAAAGTGTCAACACTTTTTGACTTGCCAGTCAGAGAAGATGCGAGTGATACAATTAGTGCATTGAGCAAAAAACTGAAGGATTTAGGAATAGTTGCTACAAGCTCATTCAATACTTTCTTAAGCTTTCTAGAGCCTTTCGCTCAGGCGTTAGGTGTTGATCGATTTGAAGTATATACAGCAGAGCATTTCTTAAAAAAATTATTAGAAAAGTACATCATTACTGGACGAGAAGTCCTTGATGAAAAAATTAAATTGAAACCCGAACTTAAAAATTTGTTTCATGTCATTGTAAATACTATCATAACACATGGAGATCTTATATGACCGACGATAAAGATATAATTCCTGAAGTGGCAACTTCATCAGATGATTTAAATCAACCCTTGTCATCAACTGATAATAATCCTGGTTTGAAAGAAATATTAAACGCTCCCCCATTATCTAATGATGAGGATCAATCCATATCCAATATTATTACACTCAAAAAAACACTAGATTCTAGTGATAACGTCACTTATAAACAAAAATTTGCAGTATATCTAAATAACGTCAAATGCAAATTGAAGGATAAGGTTTTTGTGAAGGCGACCGCAAAAAAATTAGCAAAACGGTGGTTCATTGATGCTTTTTCTGGAATGGCATTAGGTTTATTTGCAACTCTCATTGCAGGTACAATTGTTGGACAAATCGCTACTTTAGCAGACAATGCATTTTTGAATAGTGTGGCTTTAATCGCAAAAATATTAATGGGGGCTGGGATCGGCGCTGGAATTGCGCATGTTCTAAAGGCTGATAAGCTGATTTTAATAAGTTGTATGGTTGCAGGAATGTTGGGAGCAAATGGTTCTGGGAGCGCCATTATTAGCACTGGAGTTGGGAATCCAATCGGAGCTTATCTTGCAGCGCTTATTACCTGTGAAGTATGTAAGTTGTATGCAGGTAAAACTAAACTCGATATAATACTAGTGCCACTAGGTGCTATTGCTATTTCTGTAATAGTCGTCTTGCTGTTGTCTGTCCCTGTAAACAACTTTATTAGTTTAATAGCTAAAGGTATTGCTGTCGCCATGGAATGGAACCCCACAATAATGGGGATTGTTATTGCCGTTTCTATGGGCCTTCTTTTAACCTTACCCACATCAAGCGCTGCTATTTGGGTCATGATTGCATCTACTCATTCATCAGAGTATCTTATGTTAGCTGGCGGAGCAGCTGTCGTCGGGTGCGCATCCCACATGATAGGTTTTGCCGTTGCAAGTTTTAAGGAAAATGGTGTGGGTGGCTTAATAGCACAAGGATTGGGCACAAGCATGCTACAAATTCCAAATTTGATGAAGAACCCTAAAATCCTAATTCCAGCAGTTGTAGCAAGTGCAGTGACTGGGCCACTTGCCTCATCTGTATTTAAACTTAAATGTAATGCTAGTGGCGGCGGGATGGGAACTGCTGGCCTTGTCGGTGTTTTTGGTACTGTTGAAGCGTCATCGGATATAAGCGTCACTATGCTAGTTATTGGTATCATCCTCTTGTTTTTCATTATACCTGCAGTCATTGCATTTTTTACTTCTCTTTTCCTTAGGAAAATAGGATGGATAAAGGAAAATGACATGAAGCTTAACATCTGATTATATTACTATATGTTCGAATGAATTTACTATTAAATTTATTTATGATCATTTGTGATTTATACAATAAAACCAATAACAGTCACTACTCAATTCAAGTAAATTGGAGATTCAATGCTAATAATTTTAGACAGTAACAGTTTGCTCAATAGAGCTTTTTATGGGATCAGGATGTTGACTACAACAGGCGGAGTACCAACTAATGCAATAAAAGGCTATTATGCTATGATAATGACTCTTATTAAGAATTATAACCCAGCCTACATGGTAGCAACTTTTGATGTTGACGGACACACTTTCCGTAATGATTTATATGACGGATATAAAGCAAACAGGAAAGGTATGCCAGACGATCTCGCAGTTCAAGTGCCTATTGCAAAAGAATTATTAACTAATATGGGTATTAAAATCATCGAGAAAAGAGGCTATGAGGCTGATGATATAATTGGCACATTGGCTAAGCGCTTTGGTCATCAAAAAATTATAGTCTCTGGTGATAGAGATTCTCTACAACTAATAGATGACACTACTGCAGTACTTATGCCTAAAAAAGGCCTGTCTGTCACAACTAAATACACATCAGACGTCTTGCTGTTGGAATATGGTTTAACACCTGCAAAAGTAATTGTGTATAAGGCCCTTGCTGGCGATTCTTCCGATTGTATAGTAGGCGTTCCTGGAATTGGGGAGAAATCTGCAAGTGAACTCTTGTCTAAATACAATGATTTGGATGAAATTTACAACTCTTTGCCTTACATTAAAGAAGCTTATAGAAAAAAATTAATTGCTGGGAAAGAATCTGCATACCTTTCAAAAAAATTAGCAACTATAGATATTAATGTCCCCATTGAGTGCGAATTAGAAGACTTAAGGTTTAACAAACAATTTTTTAGTCAGAAATTGAAAGATCAACTTTTGTCTCTGGAACTATATTCTGCCCTTAATGTTCGAGGTTCATCACAAAATATTGCGGATTTGTTTGATAACAATGTTGATTCGGCAGTTATAGAAACTAAAGCTGCTGAGGATACTTTTCTTATTGATCCTCCTAAAAAGACACAAACACATGCAGTAAAATCCGAGGTTCTTGTTAACTCAATTGATGAATTAAGAAGAATATTGGATACGCCACACACACAATTAGCATTCATTTTTAGTTCTTTCGACTCAACAAAACGCACAAAAAATGTAGTTATCAATCTAGACTTAAACAAGCAGAACACGATTCGTTTTGCATTTGATAATAAGACACAGTATATCATAAGTGATGACTTTAATATGCTATCAGCTGGGGTTAATCTAAATGAGGCTTTTGTTGAATTTAAAAATGATTTTGAAAGTTCTAGTGTTCATAAAATAGTCTTTGACATAAAAACATTAATGCATGTCTGTAAAAAATATGATATCGTGATCAAGCCCCCGTACGATGATTTACAATTACAATCCTACCTCCTAAATTCTAATGAAACCCCTGATTCTGTAGATGCTCTTGCAAAATCATTCAAAGTGTATGGATCTATTTTAACACCGTATTTCTTTAATTTTGAAGAAGTGCTGACCAGTAGATTGAAAACTGATAAACTCGATTCATTATACAATCAAACTGAGCTTCCCTTAGTAGAAGTGCTTTTTGAAATGGAAAAATACGGGTTTGTAATTGATGTTGATATTCTAAAGAGTTTGGACTCTAAGTTTAGCGAGGAACTAGCTGTGTTAGAGAAATCTATATACAAATTAGCAGGATATACATTTAACATAAATTCGCCAGCAGAATTAAGTGATGCGTTATTTAATAAATTAAACCTCAAACACGGAAAGAAAAATAAATCCACTAATTATTCAGTGGCTCAAGATATTTTAACTGATATTGAAAACGACCATCCTATTATTCCATTATTATTAAGATATAAAAAACTATTTAAACTTAGGTCAACTTATGTAATAGGAATTAGCGATTTAGTTGATCCCTCTACAAAGCGCGTTCATACAACATTTAAGCAATGCTTAACTACAACTGGGAGATTATCGTCTGTAGACCCAAATTTGCAAAACATCCCAGTGCGGAGCGAAGAGGGTAAAGAAATTAGAAAAATGTTTGTGGCGCCACCTGGCAAGCAACTAATATCCGCAGATTATTCTCAAATCGAATTGAGACTCTTAGCACATTTCTCTGGTGATCCTGTACTTAAAAAAGCCTATGATGAAAACATGGACATCCATGCTTTTGTTGCATCTCAGATATTTAACGTACCAGAAAGCCGTGTCACAGCAAGCATGCGTAAGGAGGCCAAGGCTGTGAATTTCGGAATTATTTATGGGATAAGCGCATTTGGGCTTGCAAATAACATTGGATGCACAAACCATGAAGCCCGGATGTTTCAAGCGAAATATTTTCAAACATATCCCCTGGTAAAAAAATATATGGACTCTAACGTCCAAAACGCTAGAACTAATGGGTTTATACGTACTCCATGGGGTAGAATTCGATACTTCAAGAACATGAATGTTCAAGCCCAAAGAATTAGAACTGCAGAAGAACGCGCTGCTATGAATATGCCTTTACAAGCAGCCGCTGCAGATATAATTAAAATTGCAATGATTATGACTTTTAATGCATTGAAAAAAGGTAATTATAAGAGCCGTTTAATATTGCAAGTTCATGATGAACTTATATTAGAAGTGCCAAGTGACGAGGTAGCTAATATCGAGCAGTTATTAAAAAATTGTATGGAAAATGCTGTCAGTTTAGACATACCACTTTTAGTAGATATTAGTAAAGGTAGTGACTGGTTTTCTGTAATCTGAGGTTTAAATTATATGCTTATAGCTATAGCTGGTGGAGCAGGTGTTGGAAAGAGCTTTGTCTGTGAAATAATTGAAGAAAAAGGTTTTCTAGTGTTCGATGTCGACAAAATTAATCGAGACCTTTTTAATACCTCATCGTATAAACAAAATTTACTTCGTTTGTTTCCTGAGGCAATAGTTAATAACCGCATAAACAAAGATATTATTAGCAAAATGATTTTTGATGATCCAATAAAACGTGCTCAACTTGAAGCACTCTCGCATCCTGCAATCATCGAACAAATCATAAAATTGAAAAGCCTCGACGGCATAAACTTCATACAAATCCCGCTACTTATATCAAGTAATACACGTTTTCTTTTTGATAAAATTTGGGCTGTTTATGCAACAAAGGAAGAAAGATTAAATAGAATTATATCTAGAAATTCTTTTATTACGGAATATGCAGAAAAAATAATTATAGCACAGGCGTTAGAGGAGCAGGTATACGCTATTGCAGATAGCATTATCAATAATTCAAATAATAGTAAAATTGAAGATGATATTAACAGGCTGTTAGACTCACTATGTTAAAAATTATTTTGCACTGTGATATAAATAATTTTTATGCATCTGTTGCTATCGCGCTAGATCCTAACCTTAAAAATAAAGCAGTCGCTGTATGCGGGGATCCAACCAAAAGGCATGGTATAATTTTAGCCAAAAGTTTGTTAGCAAAGCAGGCAGGGGTGGTAACTGGCGAAACAATTTGGCAAGCACAACGAAAATGTAAGAACTTAATTCTTGTTTTACCACGCTTTGATAAATATCAAGAGTATTCACGTAAAATACGTGATATATATTACTCGTATACCCCGCTTGTTGAGGATTTTGGATTAGATGAATGTTGGCTAGATGTAACAGGCTGTATAGGATCTGAGCCTGACGGTGGCACACTTGCACGGAAAATAGCTGATGAAGTAAAATATAAAACTGGCATTACAATTTCTGTTGGGGCTTCCTTCACCAAAACATTTGCTAAACTGGGCAGTGACATGAAAAAGCCCGATGGGGTTACTGTCATCTCTAAACAAAATTACAAGACTGTAGCCTGGAATCAACCAGCCCAAAACATGTTATATGTAGGCAATAACACACAAAGTGAGTTAAACAAATACGGAATCTTCACTATCGGGGATATTGCCAATGCTGGTCTCGACTTTCTAGAAAGTAAATTTGGAAAACGCGGTAGAGCCTTATATTTAGCTGCAACTGGTGAGGATGATTCTACTGTCTCAGCATATATAACAAAAGAACGGCCCAAAAGCATTGGCAACGGCATGACAACAGCCGAGGATATTAAAAATAGTGATGACGCTAAAAGTGTTATCTATGCATTGTCAGATATGATAGCATTTAGATTGAGGCGCAACAATCTTATAGCAAGTGGAATATGTTTGCAATTGAAGGACATGTATTTCTTTATCCGTACAAAACAAGAGGCGCTAAAATTTTCCACTGCCAACGCACAAGAGATAGCTCAAAAAGCATTCGAAATATTGAATTCGATTTATGATTTTAAAACTCAACCACCCTTGCGATCAATCACAATTACCACCTACAAATTAACTGATGAAGCGAATGGTATTCAAACATCAATGTTTTTGCCAATCCAAGAAAAAAACGAACGGCTCAATAAAGCTGTTGATGTCCTGCGTGAGAAATATGGCTATGATGTACTTAAGCGAGGAATTACAATATCAGGGTTGTTCAATGCAGATTCACTAGAAAAACATGATGAATAAATTAGTGTCAAAAATCAATTAAAAACCACTGCAAGTTTTGAAACTTCAAATAGTAGGATTTAATATAACTGTTTTAATGGTTATTAATTGTATTTGTGTTTTACTATTTAATCAATTTCCTGACCAGCTTTTATATTTTACTTATGCAACATAAAATAAAACTCTCAAAGACTACACAGCACGGAGTACAACTAAAAACAATTAAAAATTTAGTTGTCTACAATACACGACTAGTAATGTAACATTTTTCGATTAAAATTCTAGAAAAGGTTTAGGGCACACATTCAAAATATTTCTGTTCC
>JAIRMA010000103.1 GCA_031259085.1 Christensenellaceae bacterium | reverse complement strand
TAGCGGTGTGGGCCTTATGCATAGAATTTAATCCTCGTTAGCTCAGTCGGTAGAGCGTTCGGCTGTTAACCGAAATGTCGTTGGTTCGAGTCCAACACGGGGAGCCATATTTATAGTCTAGAATCTTTATTCGGTCAAATCCGAATATGAAAAGCGCACAAAATGCGATTTTTTGTTGTGTAAGCTTTATTTCTGTGTGGTTTCTTGCTTAAAAATTAATACATTGTAGAACTTTAAGAATTGTTTTTAAGGTATGAAACATGTCTATTTTTTTAATGCAACTGTTTTATTTTAACACAGTACAAATTTGAATTTTTAAATATAATTGAACATATGACCCAATTAAAAAAAGCAAGGATTTATACAAAAAACGGATATTTTTCAAAATCTTGAAAATAAACCATCATTATTTTTAACTCAGGATATTAGAAATTTGGCGTAATAAAAAAAGATATTGACACAATTATAGTTATGTGATAATATATATTAATATTAGAAGATTGATTTTGAACACTTTATTGAATGTCATACAAATTGTTAGACGTTTAATATTGGTTATACCCAGAGACTATTCACTCTAAATTTTACAGCAAAATAATATCAATTGTTAAAAGATCGAGAAGTGTTGTCTAAAACAGTTTCATCACAAGTCTTAAAGGATTTAAAATGAATGTAATTGAGAAAAAGATAAAAAAGACATTCCGCATTTTGTTAGGAGTTAGCGTGGCATTCCCTCTAGCCATAATTGGCACAATATTCGGCTTTGTAAATGGATATATAGGGCTTGGAATTCCATCTGCAATAATACTTGCCATAAGTTTCTATGGTATGGCCATTGGTTGGACATTCTTTGGTATAATGCTCAGTGATAAAAATCTGGTAAATGCGATTGTGAAGGACGGCATTCTAAGCATGGCCGATTTGGCCGCTTTATATCGAAGAAGACCAAAGTTCATGGTTATAAGAGTATCCGAATTATTTAGAAAAAGATATTTGCCCGGTTATAAATTTAATGAATCTAGAACAGCTTTAGAGAAAGTCGAAAAGCCAAAAGAAGTAGCTGTAGTGACATCTAATAAATGTCCTAATTGTGGGGCGGAACTACCTCCTCAAAAAGAGGGGGAATGTGAGTATTGTGGATCTAAATTCCATATTGAATGAAGCATGGACATTTCTTTTTATTAAAACTTCAATAAAGATAGACGTAAGCAGTGTGTAATGCTGAATGATTGTCAAGCGTTTGTCATGATTATTTTATTTATAGGATTGCATATGCGACTTGTATGCTCGTTCCCTTCTCTTTTGTTTTTCCACTACTTAGCAGCACATTTAAGATCCTTGATTATGTCCTCATATGTCATTATGTTATCTTTGTAATTCTTAAACCCGCACAATGTGCGTTGAGTTATTGTTTTTGTCATAGTCGCGCACTATCGATATTTTTCATTTTTATTGTTTCACATAATGGAAAAGCAAGATAAAGCGGATATAGACAAGTATTAGAATTTATGTCTAAAATAATAGTGGCTTTATTTAGTGCACGATTAGTTGTGTTTGGGTAATTAATGTGCCGCAGGTTTATATTATCATCTGGCGCGCTTGTATATGATAAGGTGTCGTATAATACTCTATCAAAAATCATTGTATTTTGAAAATCAGCTAATTTGAATAACAATCTAAAATGAATTCTAACAAATCGCAAAATATAAATGCAATTTTCATTAGCGGTTTAGCGTGTAAATGCATTTTTTTGTAAAATTAAGCATACTCAATTTGAAAAAGCACGACACCGTGTCAACGCGGCGCTTTAGCGCTACACTCTCGATAGCGGAACATACTGTTCATTAAAAGAAATATCCCACCAATTGAATAGCCTATGTGTATATTAACTACGCGCCACGGTGTTAAAACAGTTTCTCTGTCTAGATTGCGGAATTTTTAGAATAAGTTTGCTATTGCCATAATTCTCTCAATCAGTGGTAACTCATCTGCCGCTTTCATTTCAAGTCTCAACCTCGTTCCTGCGCCAACAAGCACTGTAGCATCATAGTGCTTTATAAATTTATTGAATATCTCTATAGTAACGCATCTTGGCATAAACTCGTCCCATGATTTATCATCAATTATGGTTGTAAAATTTTCAACTGTTATTTTGTCCTCAATTTCGACATCTACGCCATATATTAAAAGCGGGATTCGACTAGATATCGTACGTAAAAATGAAATGGCAGTGCGTGTCATTTTCAATTTATCTTTTTCTTCTTGAGTCAATTTTTTTTTCGGATATCATAATATCCTCAGCATCATCAATATCCCAGGAAGTGTTAGTTAAACCTTGATTATTGAATGATTGATTTCAAAATCAGTTGTTTTTCCAACCGCAGTAATATTTTTCAAAATCAACTTTAGTTTTTCAAAATCCCCAATATCATTTTTGTTAAGCCTGCTCAGTTGTTCTTTATTATACAAATTAACATCGTCAAAGCCACTGTTTGCAATTCTATTAATAACCGCTTTTTAAAATTGTTGATGTATAATACATATCTAGCTAATTGTTTACGCGAATCCCGTTTTTAAAATTTAGAATTAACAATTAGCGCTGGTTAAAAATCTATCCGATCTGTCTATTAAACACCGTTACAATTTAACAATAATCTTCTTTTTTCCGAAGAAGTAACCAATTATTAAATAGGCAAATAAGCAAACGAAAAAAGAAATAGATGACTGAGTTAGAGAAAGCGGATCCATAAAGTATTTTATAGCGTCTGTAATAAATGTTAGATACAAAAAGAAAATTAAGCTTTTACCTAGAGGTGCTATTATTGGGATTTCTTTACCCTTTAAAAAGAATTTATCAATAATAGAAAAAATAAAATATACTAAGTTCAAACCAAATAAACACATCACCATATAGGCCATATTGTAATCACTAAAATCAGGTTTTTCGATAGTTGTGCTAACAAGCCACGCCACAATAAAGAGCAAAAATGTTAATATTGCATGTTTCAATATGGACTCTCGTGCTAACTCAGCAATATAGGATGTTATTAGTACCACGCCAACGAAACCTATACAAGCACCAATGCCACCATTAGTTGAGTAAAGAAACATTATTTGTTTGTATGCAAGTTTATATATAGCTAAAACTGCTATGCCTAATACTAATCTTACATAAGGCTTCTTTCTGATGCAATCAAACATAAACAGCATTAAAAGGAATCCAACGAAAGCAATACTACAAATATTATCCCATTCTAAAAAATCCCCGCCAGTAACTTTACTTCGTACAAACAAAATTATTTTAGTAATAGAAAACAATACGGCATTTCGCAATAAATATCTAGAATAAGCCGCTTTTTTGCCATCTCGTTCAACACGCTTATTAAAACTCATAAAAATAGTGAGCCCTATTATAAAATAAAAAGCCACTGGGCCAAAATCCATAATTGCAATATTAGCAAAGCTCATAATAGGAATATCTGCGACATGCCCATTGTGAGTGATCCACTCTGGCAAATCATATTGAGTATTCCCCCAAAATGCGTGTAATGCAAGAAATGCGATAACTATTATTCCTCTAATATTATCTATCAGTGCTATTCTGCCTGATGATTTAATTGTATTCATTATTCACCTGTAAATGTTTAATTTTTTATGCGATTCTTAGCAAGCTTCAAATTCAGTGGCGAGATTAGTTTCAGCTGCATTTGCAGCCTCAGCTGTTATTTCACCATCCTGTAATTGAGCTCTGACTTTTAAAATTTCCATAATCTTAACATGCTTTTTTTCTGAGAGATCCCAGAAGAATATTGGAACCGCACTTGCAAGAGATGAGCATGCTACGAATATAGAAAGAATGCGCAATATTGGATATAGGATGTTAGGGTTGTATAAAACATTAGAGTCATCATAAAACCCATATGAGTGATAAATGAGAGGCGGGATGAAACCTAAGCCAATAGAAGCTACTGTCCCAATTAAAGCGCCATATTGGTTGATATATCCCTCCGCCCGTTTGCCAGTCTTGAATTGTTGAAAATCGTTAATTTGCGAATTAAGTGCAGGCCCAGTTATAACCTGAGCTCCATTGAAAAAGCGAATTACGCAAAGTAGTACAATAAGAATATAAGGAGAAACAGTTCCAACTAAGAAAACCATAGGAAGGACAAAGACACTTGATAACAGACTAAATCCAATAACTACTTTACGTTTTCCAAACTTTTTCATTAAGAAAGGCGCGCTCAACATTGCTGGGGCATAAGCCGCGCCAATAATTGTAGAAAACACACCAAGCGCCCATTGCGTGTTAATTAAATATGTGCAAATCCATAGTTGTAATGTACCTAAATAAGCAGACGCAAAATTTAAAACAGTACTTGAATTGTACAGTAAAAAGTACTTGTTTTTAAAAGTATCTTTTATTCCAGCAAAAAAACCAATCTTGTTCGTATGCTTTTTGGGTGTTATGACACGTTCTTTTATTCCAAATGCCATAAAATAACCAAATCCAAAAAACACAATTAACATAATTGGAAGGATCCATTTGAATGATTCTATTGAATTCACCCCATCCCCTGATGCACCTACAGAAAACATTAAATTTGCGAATATTGGGAACAATAAGTTTGTAGCTGTCGCGCCTAGAGAATAAATAGTGGATCCAAGTCCCATTAACATTTCCCTTTCATTTTGTACAGGAGATATAACTTGAACAGCGGTGGTGAATGCAACATTATAAAGAGTCAAAAAGAATTGTTGCAAATTAAAAAGAATTGCAAAAACAACTAACATAATTAAAGTATTATACTTAAAAATGGGCGTGACCCATGCTAGCAAGATTGTGAACAATAAAATTGGGACAGGCATTGTTATGAGGTAAGGTCGGAATTTTCCAAACTTTGTATTTGTGTTATCGATAATTTTACTTAGAAAAGGGGATCGTATAATTGTTATAATACTAGTTATAATAGAAATATACCAAATGGCAGAGCTGTCAATGTCTAGGGCAGCTGCTAGATATGCACCAGCAGTAAGCGAAGAATATCCAACAAGGCATACAGCTCCATATACACCTATCCCTCCCATGGAGAATGCTAAAAATTCTTTTACAGAAACAAAACGGCCAGCTTCAGGTGTTTTCCAATGTGTTTTTAAAAATGAAGTGCCCCGCATAATACTTGCACGAATATTAATGCGCTTCATAGTAAGATCCTGATCATTTAAAAAAACTTTAACTCCTCTTAATTGCTAAGCAATCTATTTTGTGAATTTTAATGAGTAAACGATATCTTAATAAATTTCAAAGCTCTTTCAAGTTAAGAATAACTTGTTATAAGAGATGAATTTATTGTAGATAAAGTCAATCAATGAAATGTTAATATATTATATTAAAACCAAACGTCATTGTCAACTAATTTGAAATATTTGCAATGCAATTATGATGATTTTGTGAAAATATAATGAAATTCTGATTTTGATATATGGGTAGTGATAAAGAACAAAGCCTACTAAACAAAAAACTCAACATGCACGATGATTTGAATGATGTCAAAAATAATTGCATTGAAATCAGAAAACCAAAAACTGTATTTGTATTGTAGCTACTTGATAAGAGTTAGTTGCTCTAATGCGCGAGTTAATAATTGTCTAGGACAACCAAAATTAAGTCTAAAAAAGAACTCAGCGGACTTGCCAAAGATTAGTCCATCATCCAACCAAAGTTTTGCTTTATTAACAAGATTTTCAGCAATTTTCTTGTGTGAAAGGCCTAAGGCAGAGAAATCCAACCAGGCTAGGTAGGTAGCCTCACATTTTGTGACAGTAATTTCGGGGAAGTACTGACTTAAGAATGATTTAATGAAATCACGATTTCCTTCTAGATATTTAAGTAAATGAGATAGCCACAATTCACCAGATTCATAAGCAGTTTTAGCTCCGATTAGTCCAAATGTGTTTCTTTGGCTATAGCCACTTTTTGCGATTTCATGCAAAAATTTCTTTTTGTAATCTTTATTTGATATGAATATATCTGATACTTGTAATCCAGCTTGGTTAAATGATTTACCTCGCGATGTGCAAATCATACTTGAATCATATGTTTTAGGGTTGACCGTGGTAAAAACATGATGTTGATTACCAGAATATACAAAATCAGCATGAATTTCATCTGACACGATAAAAACACCATGTTCTAAGCAGATATTGCTTAGTTGCATTATTTCTTGAACAGTCCATACTCGCCCTACAGGATTATGAGGCGAACAAAAAATAAACATTTTAACATTGTGCTTAACAATTTTTTGTTCAAAATCAGCAAAATCTATCTCATAAGTGTCACCAACTTTAAGAAGTGGATTTTCAATCAGAATTCTATTATTAGATTTAATAACTTCACTAAAAGGATAATAAACAGGTGGCTGGATTATGATGGAATCATTTACGTTAGTAAAGGCTTTTACAGCATGTGCTAGCGCAAAAACAACACCAGGGGTCTGAACATGCGAAGCTTCCTCTATAACAAACTCAAAACGTTTTCTGAACCATTTTGACATAGCAGAAAAATAATCTGACATAGGTTCACTATAGCCATAAATACCAGCTGTTGCAGTTTGTTCTAACGCCTGTGAAATACAGGGGGCAGTTTTAAAATCCATATCGGCGACCCACATTGGAATTAATCCATCAGGCATCCCACGCTCTTTAAAGAAATCATATTTTAAAGAGCCCGTGTTTCTCCGATCTATTGTACAGTCAAAATCAAAATCGCCTTTTTCCATATTTGAACCATTAAAGAAGAGCACGATCTAAGTCGGCAATTAAATCTTCTATATCCTCCACTCCTACTGATAATCGCAAAAGACGATCGTTTATCCCTCGAGCATTTCTTTCAGATTCTGGAATATCGCCATGTGTTTGTACCGATGGATAAGTCATGAGCGATTCCACACCGCCTAAGCTTTCTGCAAAAGCTATTATCTTTATTCTAGACAAAACATTAGCCGCAGCAGTAGCCGTGTCAACCTCAAAAGAAATCATCCCTCCAAATCCAGTAGTTTGTTTTTGCATTATTTCAAAGCCAGGGTGAGTAGGCAATCCTGCATAATATAGTTTCTTTACTCTTTTATGTGAGGACAGGAACAATGCAATTTTCATAGCATTTTCTTCTTGTCTTAACATACGTAAAGCCAAGGTCTTAATACCTCTCAAAACAAGCCATGAATCCAGTGGAGCAAGGCAACCACCTATTGTTTTATAAATGAACCTAAGTTTTTCAGCTAAACCTACATCTTTCAGTACTGCAAGGCCTGCTAGCGTGTCATTATGCCCAGCTAAATATTTTGAGGCGCTGTGTACTACAATGTCTGCCCCAATTTTTAAGGGTTGTTGAAAATAAGGGGATAAAAAGGTATTATCGACTATCAATATTAGGTTATGCTTTTTTGCGATGCGGGACACAGCTTCAATATCTGTTATGTCCATCATAGGATTTGTAGGAGTTTCGATAAAAAGAGCCTTAGTTTTTTTTGTAATAGCTAAATTGAGAGCATCAAGATCAGCTGTGTTTATATAACTAAAGGATAAGCCATTTTTCTCTGAAATCGTTCGAAAATATCGTATTATTCCGCCATAAAGATCAGTAGATGCTATAATATGATCACCTGGGTTAAACAACTCGAGAATATTAGAAATGGCTGCCATCCCAGATGAATATGCAAAGCCTTCAGCCCCACATTCTAGCGTTGCGATGGTTTTTTCAAGTGCCAGTCGCGTTGGGTTCTGCATTCGTGAATAATCAAAGCCTGTACTTTGACCTAACGAAGGATGTTTAAAAGTTACACTTTGATATATAGGCACACTTACGGCACCTGTTTCTTCAGAAAAAGATGCTCCGTGAACACATAAAGTATCTAATTTCAAATTATCATACCTCTAAATAATAAAAAATATAATGATGAGATTCTGATGATTAGTTAGAATCTATTATCAATAGTATCACTTAATCCATTAGAACATCACAACACAAGAGATAGTGCAAAATCCAGAATCGAGATATAGTTTCAAGACAAGTAGATCAAGAAACAGGATTCAAATTGAATTACGCTAATTTTCATTACAAAACATTATATAATTATATTCTAAAATTAACAAACAAATAAAACGCAAAAAAACTATGTTCAAGAAAAAACAGAGAATTATAAAACCACTAGTGTTAGTGCCGTGAAGTTTAAAATAATGAAATTAATTCGAAATTAAGGACATTTTAAAAGAACGTGATTATAATTTAATATTCATTTAAATATCTTTAATGATAACGGTATTTATGGTATAATGAATCCATATAATTCCTGTTAAATAATATATTCAAATCAAATTTAGGTGTTATAGTGACATTTCTTGAATTCTCAAACTACCTATATTCTATGTATCCTGACCCTAGCACACGTGGCAGAATTTTTGAGCGTGTCATGGTCAAAT
>JAIRMA010000036.1 GCA_031259085.1 Christensenellaceae bacterium | reverse complement strand
AAGCAAAATGATATAAAATCCGAGTTTTTATTAAAATAAATCGTTGGTACAGGAAATTATGTATATAAATATGTGTGAATTAATAAATATTTCTTATAGTTATATAAAATCTAGAGAACAACGGTTAACCCTATTATCAGACACCTTAAGACGGCACTTGCAATGAAGTAAAACAAGAATATAGAACAATGTTTAACAGAGCACAATGTGCACAATGCGAGAGTGCAACAATAATTGCCCATGCAAATTACAAGTGAAGGCGGAGCAGTACGTATTACTTAAAAAGATGTTAATACGGAGAAAACTTATAAGGTAGCTTGACATAGAGTAATATAATGAGTATAGAAAGATGCGAAATGGGATTGAGGACCTACTCTCCTTACTGCGGCGGAGGTACAATATTGAGAAGATTCAAGTGTTTGGTCAATGGCAGACAGACTTATGAATGACATACCAAATTAAAGCAATCAATTTTCAGAATTTTCATAAGGATTTTAAAAAGAAGGCAAACGTAATAATGCGAAAAAAATAAATTATAAAAGTAAATAAGCATAAACAAGAGGCAAAAGTTCTGGAAATTGTACCAAAAAGTTATAAAGATGAATAATCAAGGTGAAAATCTAGCATTTTAGAATTAAAGTGTTAGATCTTAAGTGCGATTTTAAAGGATGGTAAATTTTTGAAATGACTTTTGTCGGGATAATCATTAATAATAGTTACACTTTCTTTTAATAACTCTTTGTAAAACCATCAAATTAATCTATGTCGCGCGCCCACGCCTCTAGTGCCGCCTTAAGGCGCAACAACAGTTTAATTTACTCGCGCCGTTAGATTAATTTAGGTCCTATCTGATTAATTAAACAAAAATTTAGATTTGAGTAGTTAAATCTCTTAAACGAGCGTTCCTTAGAGGCATTACATTTTTCACCAGGGCCATAAATTAATTTTGATTTTTTGTAGGAAAATTGTATAATTATGTCGTTATAATACAATAATTATCTTTATCTCTATGTTTTTGCGATAAAACAGTCCAGCTTTAGCCTGTGATGACAAAAATACTAGACAGTGTGATTATTTTAAGTGTATACTAACAACCACGAATAAAGTTGTGTCACAATTTATTCCATATTATAAAAAAGGAAGTTATGTCGAACCAAAAAAAAGTATTATTAAAAATACCTGAAATTAAAGCACTTATAAAAAAGAAATCTGCTACGACAATAAAGATTTTCTTTACTGCTACGACTTCTCTTGCAATTGGTGTTACTACTAAACTTTTTTATTTTTTTCTCGCAAATACTGAGGAAAATGCAACTTTTTCATGGCAGGATCTAGCAGACATATTTATAATTTCTGTTGCAATGACTGTCATTTTTATAACCCTCCTTCGATATCTGAAATTGGCACAAGTCGATGATATATCCGAAAAAACTAAGTATCTTATGCTCTCTTCTATTATATTAGTTGATTGTATATTAAGATTAATATTCACAAACTTTGTTAGTGCTTATCTGATTCCATTTTCATTAGCTGGTTTACTAGCTGGGCTCTTGTTAAATAGGCGAATAGGTGTTACGACCAATATATTTGTTAATGTTGCATTCTTTTTAAATACAGTTCTTTTAAACGAATATGCAGATCTAGCAATGGGCGCAGCCTCTTTAGTATCCGCTATCGTTTTTGGAACTCTACTGTTGATACAAACAGATGGTGCTGCTACCACAAGGATGCGATTTGTTGGAATGGGTTTTTTGTCAGCCACTGTTGCCGCCATAGTACCTGCTATTATATGTTTTTTCTCGCAAAGATACGGAACAAGAGACGCACTTATCTACGGTGCGTGTGGTTTTCTCTCAGCTATAGCTACAACAGCACTTTTAGCGCTTGTGTTACCAGTGTTTGAATTATTGTTCAAAATTACTACAATCTTTAGATTATCAGAGATTACATCCCTTGAGTCGCCATTGATGAAAAAACTAGCGGCAGAAGCTCCAGGTACGTTCAGTCATAGCTTGATGGTCGGAAATTTAGCGGAACTTTGCGCAATGGCAATAGGTGAGCCTGCTCAACTAGCTAAGGCATGTGGTTATTACCATGATGTAGGCAAAATAAATAATCCTGACTTCTTTATTGAAAATCAAAAGGGCTATAACCCGCACGATGATGTCATTCCAGAAGTTAGTATTAATTTCATCACTAGTCATACCGTGGATGGTTACGAAATGATAAAAAAGGCTAAATTGCCAGATATTTTAGCGGATGTAGCGCATGAGCATCATGGAACGACTCCTGTTAATTATTTCTTGTACAAAGCTCAGACCCTTACTGAGGTTAGTGTTGATCACGATGAGTTTAGTTATGCAGATCCAAAACCATCTACGAAAATATCTGCAATTGTTATGATTGCAGATACCGTTGAAGCCGCCACACGAGCTACTGCTACTTCATTAAGAACGGAAAAAGACTACAGGAATCTTATAAGTGCATTAATCAAAGATAAAAGTGACGCTGGTCAGTTTTTAGAATGTAATCTGACATTCAATGATTTGAGATTAATTGAGGATATATTAGTATATATAATACCTCAAATGCATCATCAAAGAATTCAATATCAACAAAAGAAGTAATAAGGAATCACTTAAATCATAATGATCGAAATTTTTGGAAATTCAAGTTATATAAATTCAATAAAAGATGTCATAAAATCGGCGCTCAAGCATCTTTCAATCCCAGATCGCGATGTTTCAGTTGAAATTGGTTTTCTTGATCCGATTAAAATGCAAGAATTAAATAAGAAGGCTCGAGGCATTGATCGTGTAACGGACGTTTTATCATTTCCTAATCTGGAATTCAAACTACCCTACCAAAAATCTGATTATGAACAGTTTGAATTTAATCCTGAAAACAATACTCTCATATTAGGTGAAATCTTTATATGTCTAGAACAGGCTCAAGCTCAAGCACTTGAATTAGAGCATAGCCTTGAGAGCGAAGTATCATTCCTAGCCTTACATGGCTTACTTCATCTGTTAGGCTTCGATCACGAAAATGATGAGGACTCTACTAAGATGAATTCAATACAAGACATAATTCTGAACAATATCAATATGGAAAGTTACACACCCGCAGATGTAGAAGAAAAAAAACAAGCTGATACTATATTGACAGGGGCAGTAGCTTTGATAGGCATGCCAAATTCAGGAAAATCCACACTCATAAATGCACTAGTAGGCGAGAAAGTTTCTATAGTTAGTCATAAGCCCCAAACGACACGCAATGAAATACTAGGTGTAATGAATATAGATGGCGTTGCACAGATAATATTCTTGGACACACCAGGCATGCATTCTCCTCGAAATGAATTGGGTAAATTTATGATGAGATCTGTGACATCTGCTATAGCTGGAGCAGACATCGCCCTTTATTTAGTTGATGCAGAAAAAGGATTAACGAATCAGGATGTGTCAAACATAAGCAAATTGACCAAAAACAAGGACATAAAAGTTGTTATAGCAGTAAATAAGATCGATCATATTACGAAGCCGCGTTTAGCCGAGATTTTAACTCAGCTAAATGATGTAAAAGACGTAGATCATATAATACCAATCTCTGCTCTAAGAAAGCGTAATCTAAATGAATTAGAAAAAGTGTTAGTCAAATATCTGACGCCTGGACCTATTCAATATGACGAAACCCAGTACACTAACAGAAGCATGCGCTTTATGGCATCTGAAGTGATTCGTGAAAAGACGCTTCAATTATTAGAGGGCGAAGTTCCATTTGGGATAGGTGTTATAATAAATAAGTATAATGAACGTCCTAATGGAATAATTGATATTGATGCTTCGATCATTTGTCAAAAAGACTCTCATAAACCAATATTAATAGGTAAGAGCGGTGAAATGCTGAAAAAAATCGGAACCTACGCACGTAGGGATCTAGAGAAAATGGTTGATTCTAAAATTTTCCTCACTCTTTTCGTTAAAGTGCGTGAAGAATGGCGTGACGATGCTTCTATTCTAAATGAGCTTGGTTATCTAAAGATGGAATAAATTACTTCTTGAAATTTAAGCTCATATAAATCTCTTTTCTATACATACTAACTAAGAGGTAAAATAATGAGCATTAATAATAAACACAGTCACACTTCTCAAACGATTTGGAATGCATTTAAATTGTCTGGATCTCCTGGTTATTATCTTTTATATAAGGCTTTGTCCGATAAATAGTTAAAACAAAATATGTGGTGTTTGAATTTGCAATGGAACAAAAATATACAGCGCTCTGTATTAAATCTATTGAATACGGTGAAAAAGATAAGCTAATAACCCTGTTAAATCCCTCATGTGGGAAAATACTAGCACGCGCTAGAGGGGTAAGAGACATAAAAGCCAAGTTAAAATTGGCAACGCAACCTCTATGCCTTGGCGAGTATGTGCTTCAAAAATTAGGATCTGATAAATTTTTACTGACAGGATGTACTGTAACAGAGCAATATTTTAATTGTTGGAATGACTTATCACGATATTCAGCTGCTCAAGTAATTCTGGAGGCAATAGATCACTTAGCTTTTGACAAAAGCGAATGTGCAACTGACGTACTTAATGCACTAAACGCATTAAGTAGTATTAACTATTCAGATTATTCGCCGTTCTTAGCCCTTAGTTGGTTCTTAACAAAGTCCTTGCCAGATTTGGGGATAAACACTGATGAATTAGACCTGTCCTCAGGATTTATAACTATAAAACAAATGTTTGATGCGTTGTCACCTGATTCACTTGACTGGATTGATATTACTGTGACTGAGCTTCATAACTATCTTCATTACATGAGTCTTATTTTCAAATCAAGCATAATCGGAAAATTAAGCACGTTAGAAATTGCGATGAACACACTATTATCTGTTTGATTTTCTGCGTGTTTTAACCATAATTAACACTATTATTAATATTGCAATTAGAAATACAGCGATGCATGTAGAGACAATAATGACTGTAACCTTACTTATCATGCGTCCAAATATATTAACAGAATCACTGTCTGCCGTTGGTTTTACACCTACAATATAAAACTCGCCTACATCAGTAGCCTTAACAATCAAATTATTGTTGCTTAACTCTGACTCTAATTCAATCAACCCATTAACTGTTTTTAAATAAACCTTGCAATTCGTAATGTTATTATCCAACACTATATCCATTGTGTATGTACCTATCACACTTGGCACTTTTTCTGAATCATCTTTGGTTAATGATAATGCAAATGTTACGGCAAATGCATCGGGATCGTTATAAAGCTCAATCGCTTTTTGCTTTGTGCTATTAATTTCAGCATCAGTAGCTTTTATAGTGCCCAATAAAACAGTAACTGAGTCTCCACGCTTCATGTCAAATGTGTCAGAATTAAATGCAAACTCAACTGCACCTGGTATCTCTAAACCAATTACATCCGATATTTTAACGCTTATATTAGTAACACCTTTGATTGTGTCGTTTAAATTTGTTATTAGCGCTTGTATGTATCCAGTATCGCCCGTTGGATTGTTAATGTAAGCACTTAATGCATCGTAAGCAGTAATAACAGCTTCCCATCCCTTGTCTACATACAGACTTTGATCGAGATTTTGATAAATTTCTTTGTATGTGGATATCGTAGTATAATCATAAGTGAGGCCTCCAAACACCACATTATTCTGATTTCCGGCATTATCCTCAGCATAAAGGGTAAATTTTGTGATATTCATTATGTTTAAGAAGTAATGGTCCTCACTGATTTTGTCTAAATCTATTCGCACAGCTCCGCTTACAGCATACACCTTTCTTATTCCACTTTTCTCATCTGTTACGTGTATATTAATGTATATCGGAACATCTGCTTTGATATCACAAATAATTTGGGCACTTTCAACTACGTCTGTCAAATCTGGTGGTGTTGTATCAATATTCGAAATCTCAGCCTCAACATAAATCTTTTCATTATTAACATAATAATACGCACGTATGGTTACTGTAAATTGGTATGTTATTGTGAATGGCTCTGTATAATTTCTAGTGACTGATGCTGTTGGAGTAATTAATGTGTATTCTCTTTTTGTCGAATCATCGATTATTCCAAAGTCAATAGTGACATACATTGCCGTTGTGTATTGAATGTCATCATTTGTATATTGTGTCTGTGGCGTTAATATTATTATAGGCACTGGGGTGTTCTGATACCCGTGTCTAACATATGGATAAGAAAATGTCCCAAGGTTACCAACAAGGTCATAGATATAGAAGCATAAAGTGCCATTTTGCTTAATGTTGTTTATATATTTGAGTTGTGCATCATCAGATGTCAAATTCCTAGTTAATTCAGGAACTGGCTGTCCTAAGGCATTTATAAATGAATATGAACTTCTTGCGTAATTGATCCCAGATCCAGATGTAGCGTCGGAATTTATGTAAAACGATACGGTGACAGGATCAATACTATAATAATCAAAGGCAGATGTGTCAACATAGGGGGCATCTGGAGGCGTGACATCCGATCGTACAGTTAATTCATTAGTATTATTCGTGCCTATAGAATATCCTTGATTATCAACACCAGTTAACGCAATCTTTATAAGTCCTGATATTGTAACATTATAGCTTACACTGCCATTCTCAATTTTCTTTATAGAATCTTCCACCTTTTCATATTGATCTACATACACATTTCTAAAAACTTCTATCCTGATGCCAGTGTGCAGAGAGTCTGTTGTACTAATTTCTAAAGTAATCTCACGCGCAAATAACAATGCAGACAGAGCACAATTTGGATAATATGTATATTCTACAAAATCATCATTAGAAGCTGTAGTTTTAGCCATGACATGCTCAATTGTTATAGTAGAGGTTTTAGCCATTACTAACTTTTGAGGCTGACATATTATAATTGCTCCAATAAATAGAATAGAAAATGCAATTATGTATAATAATCGATTTAATCTCAATTTCATAAGGTTATTTTATCATATATTTTACATATTATCAAGCATACATTAAACTGCAATTTTCATTTCACAGATAATTCACAAATTGTAATTTATAAAATCAATCTGAGTGTACATTCATTTTGCCTTAATAATCTCGCTTGAACCGCATGAATAAAAATTTTATTTTAAATCTCTTTAAAAAACGTATTTGACAAATGGATGTTCTAATTACCACTAATAATACAAGGTGATAGGTTGATTGTTTTTTTGAATTCATTTATTAACCAAATAGATTATCATTTATGCATATATCCGTTTATTACACGAAAATTTAAAAGATCTAAATTTAAATAACACATGTGAATAATTGAAATGATTTTTTTTAGCTAATTGGAACCTGTAAAAAATTCTATTATTTTGTTTTTTTAGTATTAAAAAGGTAAAATTTTATGTAAATTTTATTTGCAATATTTAAAAACTAGTGTTATAATGCTATGATCAATATTTTACACTTGTTTTAAGACAATATTTTTTTGCATTTGCTCAAAAGAATAATGGGTGGGGAATTTATGTCATTAAACAAGAAATTTAGGAATGTGGAGCGTTTAAAATTAGTGTCAATCGACATAAAATTGAAGAGATTGAAATCTTAACAAAAGAGCCAAACCTACAGGTTAAATTTATTTTAGGGCAACAGCGCTCTCGTCAGCGCGTTACTTGAAGCTTGTTTGACGAGTTTAATTATTTTACAAGGAGCTAACAAAATAGTATGAATCAAAGAATCCATAAGGTTGAGTGCGGGAACGTTGAAAGATGGTCTTTTGGAAAAATTAAAAAGGTTTTAGATATGCCTTATTTGATAGAAGTCCAGAAAAGTTCCTATGACGCTTTTCTTAAAAACGGAATCCGAGAGGTTTTTGCTGATTTTTCACCTATTACAGACTTTAGCGGAAAATTAGAGTTACAATTTTTAGAACATTCAATCGAAGGTGATTGTAAATACAATATTAATGAATGTAAAGATCGTGATGCAACATATACAATGCCATTACGCGTAAAGATACGCTTGCTAATGAAAGAGACTGGCAAAATGATGGAACAAACTGTTTTTATGGGAGACTTTCCCAAAATGACTGAAAACGGCACGTTTGTCATTAACGGCGCAGAGCGCGTGGTAGTTAGTCAATTAGTGCGTAGCCCAGGCGTTTACACAACCATATCAGAAAAAAACAGTGCGGCGTATTGCACAACAATAATACCGTCACGTGGTGCATGGCTTGAATTTGAACAAGATATAAGCAACATTTCTGGAACAACTACTCTGTCAGTTAGAGTAGATAGGACTCGTAAAATACCTGCCACACTGCTTTTAAGAGCATTTGGTTTTGGTTCAAATGAGGAATTACACGAATTATTTGATGGTGATGAAATCATAATGCGCACCGCTGAAAAAGATTCAGAGATCCAGAGTGTTGATTTAGCAAAAATCGAAGTCTACAGAAAGTTGAGACCTGGTGAAATGCCTACGCAAAGTGGAGTTGACGCACATCTAAACAATGTTTTCTTTGATGCGAAGCGTTATGATCTATCAAGAGTAGGTAGATATAAGTTTAATAAATACCTCTGCATTAAAAATCGAATAATAGGCAAAACTACTGCTGAAGACATAATCTCTCCTGACGGCGAGTTTTTAGCCGAAGCTGGACAAGTTATAGATGTAGACACCGCTACACAAATTCAGAATGCCGGGATTAACATAGTTAGGATTTCAGTAGGGGAGCGCGTACTAAAAGTAATTGGCAATAACATGGTCGATTTAGCCCCTTATATTGATTGTGATCCAAAAGAGCTTGGAATAACTGAGTATGTTTACTATCCTAATCTTAAGTGTTATATTGACTCTAGCGATGGCGACATGCAACGCTTAAAATCTGTACTTAGAGAAAACCATGATAACCTGGTTATAAAACATATAACATTAGATGATATTATTTCATCCATTTCATATAATTTAAACATAGGTCCATTAGTTAATCATCATTTGGCTAGTGCAGATAACATTGACCACTTAGCAAACAGAAGAGTGCGATCCGTTGGAGAATTATTGCAAAACCAATTTAGAGTTGGTATCGCAAGACTTGAGCGTGTTATTCGAGAAAGAATGACAATAGCTCCAGACCCTAATGAAGTAACACCACAATCGCTAATTAATATACGGCCAGTTTCTAGTGCAATTCGCGAGTTTTTTGGAAGCTCTCAGCTATCACAGTTCATGGATCAACCAAATCCTATAGCTGAGCTCACACATAAAAGGAAGTTATCAGCACTTGGACCTGGTGGTTTAAATAGAGAGCGTGCAGGTTTTGAAGTACGTGACGTTCACCACTCTCATTATGGTAGAATGTGTCCTATTGAAACACCAGAAGGACAAAACATTGGATTGATAACTTCACTTAGCTCATACGCTAAAGTTAATCAATACGGCTTTATCGAAGCGCCTTACCGAAAAGTTGATAAGGAAACTGGTGTTGTTACTGATAATGTTGAATACTTAGATGCGAGTTTAGAAGATAATTACACTATAGCTCAGGCTAATGAGCCCTTAGATGCCAATGGCAGATTTTTACACCCACGTGTCACATGCAGGTGGCGTGATGAAATAAAAGAATATCCTCCATCCAAAGTTGATTACATGGATGTCTCACCTCAGCAACTAGTCTCCATAGCAACATCTCTAATTCCTTTCTTAGAAAATGATGACGCAAATCGTGCTTTGATGGGTTCTAACATGCAAAGACAAGCAGTTCCATTATTGAGACCAGAAGCGCCTATTGTTGGGACAGGAATGGAGCATAAAGTAGCACGTGATAGTGGTGTTTGCATCATAGCAGAAGAAGATGGCGTTGTTAGTTATGTTTCTGCAGACTATATTAAAGTTAATTGCGAGTCTGGAGAGAAAACATATAAGTTACAAAAGTTCCGCCGTTCAAATCAAGGCACCTGCATTAATCAAAAGCCCATTGTAAGATTAGGTGACCACGTGAAAAAAGATGATATCTTGGTTGACGGGCACAGTGTTGATAATGGAGAGCTAGCACTTGGACGCAACATATTAGTTGGGTTCATGACCTGGGAAGGGTATAACTACGAAGACGCTATTTTGATTTCTGAAGACTTGGTTAAACATGACATATTCTCTAGTATTCATATCGAAGAATATGAACATGAGAGTAGAGACACTAAACTAGGTGAAGAACAAATAACTCGTGATATTCCAAACGTTAGCGAAGAAATGCTTAAATATCTAGATCAAGACGGCATAATCATGGTAGGCGCTGAAGTTAGATCAGGAGATTATTTGGTAGGTAAAGTCACACCAAAAGGCGAGGCAGATTTATCTCCTGAGGAACGCCTGTTAAGAGCTATATTTGGTGAAAAATCACGTGAAGTACGAGACGTATCACTTAGAGTACCAAATGGCGAAGGCGGTATAGTCGTAGATGTCAAAGTTTTCACTCGAGAAAACAAGGATGAATTAGGCCCTGGGGTTAATAAATTAGTCCGGGTATATATAGCTCAAAAACGAAAAATTAGCGTTGGTGACAAAATGGCAGGGCGCCACGGTAATAAGGGCGTTATTTCTAGAGTGCTTCCAAAGGAAGATATGCCATTCATGGCTGACGGTACACCTCTACAGATAGTTTTGAACCCTTTGGGTGTTCCAAGTCGAATGAACGTGGGGCAGGTATTAGAAGTCCACTTAGGATTGGTTGCGAATTTACTTGGTATCAAGGTTGCTACACCTGTTTTTGATGGGGCTACGGAAAATGACATAAGAGATATGCTTGTGTCAAACGGGTTGTCTGGGAATGGGAAAGTTCAGTTGTTTGACGGTAGGACTGGGGAACCATTTGAAAATCCTGTGACGGTAGGCTACATGTACATGCTAAAACTTGCTCACTTAGTTGATGATAAAATCCATGCGCGTTCAGTAGGTCCTTATTCGCTCGTAACACAACAACCTTTAGGTGGTAAAGCACAATTTGGTGGACAGCGTTTTGGTGAAATGGAAGTTTGGGCTTTAGAAGCGTATGGAGCAGCAAATGTTTTACAAGAAGTATTAACTGTCAAATCTGACGACGTAATAGGAAGAACACGTATATTTAATAGCATCATCAAATCTGGAGTAACAGCAGAGCCTGGTGTCCCAGAAGCATTTAAGGTTTTACAAAAAGAATTGCATAGCCTTTGCTTAGATATGCGTTTGTTAACAGAAAACAAGGAAGAAATCAAGCTTGCTGACTTCTATGATGAGGATCGTGAGCTCGAATCTGCTGGTATCATACGTGGAGAATTGACACCTGGGACTGACTACAATCTTGATTTCATGCAAGAGGATGACGATTTTGATTCATCAGATGATGATCTATCATCTTTGTTTGGTGATTTAACTGGCGGTAATAACAATTTCACGATGGGGTCTAATAGTTTTGAGGACTTGTTTGATGAGGGTTTATTTGGGGACGATTTAATGCCTCAGACCAATGAACTTAATAAAAGCACCGAAAGCAGATTAGATGATATTGAAGCGCTCTTACAAAGTGAATTAGAGGATGAGGAATAGTAAATAAAATGGAATACTTAAATGCTAGATGCGTTAATTCGGCTAGTACAATTATTTATAGATTTAACAGGATGGTATAAATGGAAATAAACAGCTTTGATTCGATTCAGATTTCATTAGCTTCTCCAGAAAAGATCCGCGAGTGGTCGCATGGCGAGGTGTTAAAGCCCGAAACCATCAACTACAGGACGCAAAAACCCGAACGGGATGGGCTTTTCTGCGAGAAGATATTCGGACCAATTCATGACTTTGAATGTCATTGTGGTAAATACAAACGTGTCCGATACAGAGGCATCATTTGCGATAAATGCGGCGTCGAGGTAACGCGTGCTAAGGTTAGACGTGAACGAATGGGACACATTGACCTGGCTGCTCCTGTATCACATATATGGTATTTTAGAGGTGTTCCGTCACGTATTAGTATAATACTTGACATGAGTCCTAAGCACGTTGAGCAAGTAATTTATTTTGCTGCATTTGTAGTCCTTGATCCTGGCAATGTTAAGGATTTAAAGAAAAAGGATGTATTAAGAGACGATGAATTACAAGAAATCAAAGACAATGCTGGGTCACACTCTGGTTTAAAGGTAGGTATCGGCGCTGAAGCTCTTAAAGTACTACTTAAAGAGTTAGATCTAGAGGAAGAAAGTATAAAGCTTAAGTCTAGCATAGCTGAATCGACTGGGACAAAGCGGGTAAAGGCAGCTAAGCGTCTTGAAATTGTTGAGGCGTTTAGAAATTCCGGGAACCGACCTGAATGGATGATTCTAGATGTATTGCCTGTCATCCCTCCCGAAATTAGACCAATGGTTCAATTAGACGGTGGACGTTTTGCTACAAGTGACTTGAATGATTTATACAGAAGAGTCATCAATAGGAATAATCGCTTAAAAAAGATGATTGAAGCCAATGCCCCAGACATCGTGGTACGAAACGAAAAAAGAATGCTTCAAGATGCAGTAGATGCATTGATTGATAACGGCCGACATGGAAAGCCTGTAACAGGCCCTGGTAACAGGAATCTAAAGTCACTGTCGGACATGCTCAGAGGTAAGCAGGGGAGGTTTCGTCAAAACCTTCTGGGCAAAAGAGTTGACTACTCAGGACGATCAGTTATTGTAGTAGGCCCCGAGTTAAAGCTTTACCAATGCGGACTTCCAAAAGAAATGGCATTAGAGCTTTTTAAACCATTTCTGTTTAGAAAATTGCTAGACAGAGGTATTTGCCAAAATATTAAAAGCGCGAGACGCGCTGTTGACCGCGGCAAAGCCCAGGTATGGGACATATTAGAGGAGGTCATAAAGGATCATCCTGTATTATTAAACCGTGCTCCCACACTCCACAGATTAGGAATACAAGCATTCGAGCCTGTATTAGTGGAGGGACGCGCTATCAAACTTCATCCTTTAGTTTGTTCTGCATTTAATGCAGACTTCGATGGAGACCAGATGGCTGTGCACGTGCCTTTATCAATCGCAGCTCAAGTTGAAGCTCGATTCTTAATGCTAGCAACAAACAATATTTTGAAACTCTCAGATGGGAAGCCAATTGTGAGCCCTACTCAAGATATTGTTATGGGTTCCTATTATCTAACACAAGAAAAAGATGGAGCTACAGGTGAGGGACGTTTATTTACATCCCCTGACGAGGCTAAACTTGCATATCAATTAGGCCAAATCGAACTACAAGCAAGAATTAAAGTTAGAGTTACAAAAACCATTGATGGTATTGTGCATAAAAAGCTCATACCAATCACGGTTGGTAGAATATTGTTTAATGAAGCAATACCTCAAGACTTAGGTTTTGTAAGTCGCGTCACAAATGATGACATGTTAAACTTTGAAATTGACATGTTGGTTGGAAAAAAGGTTTTATCTCAAATTGTTGAGCGTTGTTTCAAATTAAAAGGCTCCACAGAAGTATCACTTGTTTTAGATAAAATCAAGAAATTAGGTTTCAAGTACTCTACAATTGGTGCTATCACCGCTAGCGTTTTTGACATGCAAATCCCAAATGATAAAAAGGCTGTTCTTGAAGAAGCTGAAAAAGCAGTACTGGATCGTGAAAAACAATACATGCGCGGATTGCTAACAAACGAAGAACGTTATAATGAAACAGTATCCATTTGGAAAGCAGCAACAGACAAGGTTGAAAAGAAACTTGAGGAAAACTTCAAGAACTTTGATAAATTTAATCCTATTTGGATGATGGCAGATTCAGGTGCTAGGGGCAATATGCAACAGGTTAAACAGCTCTCTGGTATGCGTGGATTGATGAGTGACCCAACTGGTAAGGTCATAGAGATACCTGTTAAATCCTCATTCCGTGAGGGACTGTCAGTTCTTGAGTATTTTATATCATCACACGGTGCACGTAAAGGCTTAGCTGACACAGCTTTAAAGACTGCAGACTCTGGATATTTAACAAGGCGTTTAGTAGATGTTTCTCATGATGTTATTATTAAAGAGACTGATTGTAAAGATACACGCGGATTTGTTGTAAGAAATATATATGATGCCGTAGGACGCAAAATTGAAGGCATCGCTGAAAGAATTGCTGGGCGTTATACTCTAAAGGAAATAATACACCCACAAACTGGTGAGGTCATTGCACGTGCTGATGATCTTCTAACTGAAGAGATCGCACAAGTAATTGAGGATTCTGGAATACAGGAGCTCACAATACGCTCTGTTTTATCTTGCAAAGCAAAACAAGGGGTTTGTGCTAAATGCTACGGGGTTAATATGTCTTCTTGGAACGTAGTAAAACTCGGTGAAGCTGTAGGCATTATAGCGGCACAGTCCATAGGTGAGCCAGGTACACAATTAACAATGCGTACATTCCATACGGGTGGTGTTGCGTCAGGCACAGATATTACACAAGGTTTGCCACGTGTGGTAGAGCTATTCGAAGCTCGTAAACCAAAAGGCGAGGCAATTATTGCAGACATAAGAGGCGTCGTTTCAATATCTCCAGCTGTCTTAACAGTCGGTGAAGTTTCAGAAGAGATATATATAACAAAAGTCACTAGTGAAGACGGAAATATGGTAGAATACAAAATACCAAAATCCGCTAAAATAATTGTTAATAACGGTCAGGAATTAGAAGCTGGCGATCCTATAACAATAGGCTCTATTAATCCTCAAGACATACTGAGAACTAAAGGTGTTCATGGGGTGCAAGAAAGCATGATCCGAGAAGTACAAGCTGCATATAGATCTAATGGTGTTCATATCAATGATAAACACATAGAAGTAATAGTCAGACAAATGTTAAGAAAAGTTAGAATCAGTGATCCTCGTGATACAAACTTATTAATGAATGAATTAGTCGAAATTAATAGAGTTGACGATGAGAACGAACGCGTCCTCGAAGACAACGGAATGCCAGCATTAGTAACACGTGTTTTACTTGGAATTTCAAAAGCCGCACTAGCTACTGCTTCATTCTTGTCCGCTGCATCATTCCAAGAAACAGCACGAGTTTTAACAGATGCTGCTATTAAATCTAAAACAGATAACTTAGTAGGACTAAAAGAAAACGTAATAATTGGCAAACTAATTCCAGCTGGAACTGGGCTCAAAGAATATAGAAACATCACTGTTGAAAAAACTGCACCAGTTATAACTCGTAATGGAAGTGCTTATATTAACGGCGAGGAGTATATAGATGACTTTGAATATGGTTTTGTGAATTACGATCAACCATAATCTAAGGAGATAAAATGAAGACTTATTTTACATCTGAGAGTGTGACGGAGGGGCATCCAGATAAAGTATGTGATCAAATTGCTGATGCCGTACTTGATGCAATTATTGAAAGTGATCCCACAGCACATGTAGCATGTGAAGTAATTGCAACCACTGGACTCGTTTTAGTAATGGGCGAGATATCAACTAGCAGTTACGTAAAGATAGCTGATATCGCAAGAGACACGATAAAAGAAATCGGATATAACAGCCCTGAGTATGGTTTTGATTGCAAAAATTGCGCTGTTTTAGTCACTATTGATGAACAATCCCCTGACATCGCAATGGGCGTTAACGATAGTGTGGAGAGCCGCGCACAAAAAAGTAAACAAGACTCATATGACAAAATTGGTGCAGGTGATCAAGGGATCATGTTTGGTTATGCATGCAATGAGACATCAGAACTCATGCCTGCACCTATTATATTAGCTCATGCATTATCAAAGAGACTAGCAACAGTTAGAAAAGAAAATATCATTAAAAACTTGCGTCCTGACGGAAAAACACAAGTAACCGTCGAATATGAAAACGGTAAAGCTGTTAGAATCGATGCTGTGGTAGTATCAACTCAACATGATGATGACGTCAATATAGAAACTCTCAGAAAGGATATTACTAAGCACGTAATAAAACATGTGCTTCCATCTGAAATGTTAGATTCTAATACTAAGATTTATATTAATCCGACTGGTAGATTTGTTATTGGCGGGCCTCAAGGCGATAGTGGATTAACAGGAAGGAAGATTATAGTAGATACATACGGTGGGTATGCTCCACACGGTGGTGGATCATTCTCTGGAAAGGATCCAACAAAAGTAGACAGGAGTGCTACATACTATGCCCGTTATGTTGCAAAAAATATAGTAGCATCTGGTGTCGCGGATAAATGTCTAGTACAATTAGGCTATGCAATAGGAAAAGCTAATCCTGTATCTATTTCTGTAAATACGTTTGGAACAGGAAAAGTGGCAGACGACATAATAGCAAATGCACTACCAAAAGTATTCGATTTCAGACCTGCCGCGATTATAGATAATCTTGATTTATTAAAACCTATCTACAAAAAAACTGCTTCATATGGTCATTTTGGACGTGAATGCTTTTCATGGGAGAAGACTGACAAAGCCTCAATATTAAATTCAGTTCTTACAAATGGTGACAGTTAATGAGATATACAGGCATAATTCGCACTTTTATTTCCCGTACTGAAACGTCTGTAATTATGCAACTCTCATCTAACAACCCTGGTTTTATTAAAGCATCCATTAATGCAAACCACCTTGATGTTGATATTGATTCACTCCATTTAAATGATTGCATTTCTTTTGATTATACGCCTAACAGTAGAGAGCAACATGATGAGACCGTAATTGTTGATAAAATATTCTTTCACATACCTGATCCCCAAAACAAAGCCCGCATTATTGCCGTACCAAATTATGAATCGTTCCCACTAGGTACTTTTTCTCATAAACTATGTCCTATAGATACTGATAAATCTAATATTCGAATCAAACCTTCTAGTGAGGGATCAGGCTATGATGTATCTGTAAATTTAACAACTGAATTAATAGCCTTTTATTTAAAATCAAGGCTCTTTAAAGGTATTGGTCCCAAAATCGTCGATAACATTATCGAACATTTTGGAATTCAAACATTCCATATAATATCCAAGTTCCCTAATAAACTAACAGATGTTCGAGGGATCGCAGATAAAACAGCTAAATCAATAGCAGATAATTTCAATAATAATCTTTCAAGGATGAATGAGCTTATCTTTTTAATGTCACAGTACATCTCTTTTTTGCAGGCTGAGAAAATTTATAATGAATATAAAACCGAAACAATAGGGATCATTTTGCATAATCCCTATGTTTTAATCAATGATATATACGGAATTGGATTTAAAAAGGCTGATGATATAGCGCAAAAAATAGGAATTCCACGAGACAGCGAGTTTCGAATTAAGGCTGGAATTGAGCATACACTAAAAGAGCAAGGTATTATGAATGGGCATACATGTTACCCATATAATAAATTTATTCCTGGGCTAAAAACATTGTTAGGATTCGATACGACAACTAATATTAAGCCTGTTATAGATAAAATGCTCGATCAAGAGAAGCTCTTTAGTTTTAAAAAAGATATTAATTTAAATGACCATTTCATTGCTCTTAGTAGTCATTATTTACAAGAGGATTCAATAGCAAAGAGATTAAATTTGTTAGTGAAATCTCCTAAAAAACTCTATTTTGATTATTCTGAAGAAATAGCTAAATATCAACACGATAATGAGATAACATTAGATGACGACCAAATTAATGCCATTGAAACAGCACTTAACAGTGGAGTACTGATAATCACTGGTGGGCCTGGGACAGGTAAGACTACTATTATTAATGGTATTATAAAAATATTCAAGAACCTATACCCATCGTTTAATTCTAACGAAAGCCTAGCTGTGCGGCTAGCAGCTCCTACAGGACGTGCGGCTAAACGCCTAACAGAATTAACAGGTGAGCCAGCTACGACTATTCATCGTTTGCTTGGATTTACCATGAGTGACAATCGTTATGAATTTCAATACAATTCGTTTAATACTCTAGAGGCCGAGGTAATAATAATAGATGAAATCAGCATGGCGGATGTATTTATATTTGATTCACTATTAAAAGCATTAGCACGAGGCACACGTCTAATATTAGTAGGTGACAAGGATCAACTTCCGTCTGTGTCCCCTGGTAATGTTTTATCAGATATTATTTCAAGCGAGATAATTCCAGTTTGCAGTCTTGAAAAAATATACAGACAAGCTGAAAATAGTTTGATAGTTGAAAATGCACATAGGATTAATACTAAACAACAGATCATAATTAATAATGATTCAGATGATTTTTATTTTTACGATGCTGAAAATGATGAGGATATTTTAAAATTTGTGCTCAGCAAATTTAAAACAATCCCGTCAGATTATTCTGTTAATTATGATGATATACAAGTTTTGTCTCCAATTAAAGACTCTATAGCTGGTACCAAAAATTTAAATATTGAATTAGAAAAAATAGTAAACCCCGACCCTAACAATAGCCTTAAAATTGGTGAGGTTACATATAAAGTCGGCGATAGAATTATGCAAACTTCTAATAACTACTATATGCATTGGATAAAAGAAGACACCAGGGAGCGTAGTTCAGGTATATTTAATGGTGAAATTGGTTATATCACAGAGATTAATAGCTTTAAAAAATCTTTAACTATATTATTCGATGATAACAGGGTTTGCTATTATAATAACAAAGATTGTCAGGATTTAATGCTATCATATGCTATAACAGTGCATAAAAGTCAGGGCTCAGAATTCTCGGTAGTGATTGTAGTACTCCCCCAAAACACCTTTTTCATGACTAAAAAAATATTATATACAGCTGTCACGCGTGCAAAAAAAGCGGTTATCTTAATAGGCTCGATAAATAATGTATCAGCCATAATAAAAAAGACATATACAGAAATCCGTTATACTTATTTAAAGGAGTTACTATGCCAGTACAACAAAATGTCCCCCCAAAATTTGCGTTAAAAGTCAAAGCCTATATTACAAAATTTTCAAAAGCCTTAGCAAAAAAGACGGCATGGGCCACAAGGGAATTAGATAAAGGTATATTTGCAGATAGTCTTGTTTGTTTGAATTGTGGCAATGAGCTCCGTACGGAAACCGATTTCTACACCTCTGTATGTAGCTCTTGTACTAATCATCTACCAGCAAGACGAGGCAGACATTGCAAATATTGTGGGGCATATACTGTAGAAACTGACGAAAAGGTATGCCCTGATTGTAAACAAACTCCCCCAGAATTTGAACGTGTCATAGCCCCTTTTGAATATAAGGGCATTGCAAAACAAATATTGGTTGATTATAAAAAGGGTGGGCTAAAATATTTGTATTTATACATTGCCCGCTTTATGACGGATCATTATAAATCAAATGGGTTTCCTGCAGATTATGTAGTATATATGCCGACTACTAAAAGACAAAGGTTTTTAAGAGGTTTTAATCCTCTAAAAAAAATTGCTGAATTCTTTTCTAAAAGCACTGGTATTCCTCAAATATATCCTGTCTATAGATCGAAAAACATCCCTAAGCATATGGCAGGAACAGATCGTGCTACACGTTATGAATCCTTATACGGTGTGTTTTCAATGAACCCAAATTTTTCATCTGATATTATACAAGACAAGGTTATAATCCTGTTAAATGATACATTTAATACTGGAGCGACTGAAAATGCGTGTGCACGCGTATTAAAAGAAAATGGGGCATCTGTTGTTATAATTGTTGCTTTTGCCCGCTCATAATTTATGACTTATTACGAAAATTCATGCAAACAACTAAATGAGTTAAGAGACCGTCAAGATTACTTAATTTTAGCTATAGAATCTAGCTGTGATGAAACAGCTGTTGCTATAACTAGAGGTCGCACCGTGTTAACTGATGTGATCGTCTCACAAATAGACATTCACAAAAAGTACGGAGGTGTTGTTCCAGAAATCGCTTCTAGAAATCATTCGATCAAAATAGATCATGCAATTGAATCAGCACTCAATAATGCAAACATAAAGTTAGAGGACGTATCTGTCATTGCATCCACATATGGCCCTGGTTTATTGGGTGCGTTATTAGTTGGAATGTGCCACGGTAAAGCCTTAGCCTACACTTTAAGAGTGCCCTTCATGGGTATTAATCATATCAAGGGGCATATTGCAGCCAATTACATAGCTGCACCCTCACTTGACCCTCCATTCATATGCTTACTAGCGAGTGGAGGTCACACCGAAATTCTTAAGGTTAATGGATTTAATGAGATCATTTGCATGGGTGCTACTCGCGATGATGCTTCAGGAGAGGCTTTTGATAAAGTCGCACGTCTCTTAAATTTATCTTATCCCGGAGGCCCTGCTATCGAAGAATTAGCGCTATCTGGAACACCCTCATATCCAATACCAAGACCATTTAAAAACGAAAAACATCTGGATTTCTCGTTTAGCGGGATTAAAACTGCTGTCGTTAGTTTGTTGTCTAATGCTAGACAAAAGGGTGAAAAAATTAGCTTTTCTGATCTCGCTTCTTCATTCCAAAACACCGTTTGTGAGATTTTAACAACCAATGCGATCAATGCATCAAAAATGACTAGCATAAATAAAATCGCATTAGCAGGTGGGGTCGGGGCAAATTCAAAACTTAGAGAGCTTTTGACTATCGCTTGTAATAAGGAAAATATTGAATTATTCCTGCCTCCTAAATCATTGTGCACTGACAATGCATCCATGATCGGAATTGCAGCCTATGAAGAAATTTCATGCGGATCAGCGCCATCTGACTTAACACTGGATGCAGATCCGTCTCTAGAATTAGATCGGTAAAACTACATAAAACTATTGATAATATCTTTAATTAAGCTTGTTAACTACCCATTTAGTATATCTGTTCGAAAATCTTAAGAGTCACTACTCATGTATTAAACTCTTAATAATTTATATGCTTTTCATTATCCATTGTTTTTTTTAGCCCATATAACTTTCATTTACTTTAATTAAATTATCCTCGCTTAAATCAAATAGCCCACAATACAAAAAACCATGACAATAAATGCCCTCATCAAAAAATTGTGAATGCTTATGTTGTCATACATAAAACTAATTCATTCAGGTTGAGTTTTATGATTTTATTTTGTCTAAAATGATAATATGTGAATTTTTGGGGTAGAGCCTATATAAATATTGTTTGTATCATATACTTTTACATAATATGCTATGATCCCATTATCATGGAAATTGTCAATTGCCTCACAGCTCCCAATTCCATTGCTATCATATATCAGTGAATCATAATTATTGTGACATCTAAACAATTTATATTTAAATTCTGGCAGCGTGGTAAATCTAATTACTTTTAAATAATCAATAATCTCCACTTTCAAACCTATTTGTAGTGCATCATCAAAATAGTTAGACACTTCGTTTGGCTTGAATTTATCAATAAAAAGTGCTGATTTCCGATACTCCTGTGGTGTAAAATATGAAGCTTTAACTATCTTCATTGTTTTTTTTGTCACAAACTGGTCTATATCAAGCTCTATGACTTCATCAGGTTTTTCAAATTTTATGCCACCAGGTAGCATTTTGCATATTTGCATAGCTAGCAATGTAGGGAAAGTGCCTCCAGTAATTTTTGAATCCATTTTCTTTGAATTAATTAATTTACTTCCATACCAAACACACACTGTGTTACTTGCTGTATATGATATATTCCAGGCATCAGAATTTCCTGTATTATCACCATGTGTTCCCGTTTTAGATGCGATATCAATATTTAGACTTGATAATTTTTTAGCAGTTCCAGTTTTCGCAACATCTCTTAACATATCAGTTAACAAGTAACTTGCACCTTTAGATAAAACTCTATTCTTAAAATGATTTGCTTTATATACTATGCCACCTTCCTTGTTTTTAATACTTTTAATGAAACTTGCTTTTGAATGAAGGCCAGCATTAGCTATCGACATATAACTCTCTACAATTTCAACCAAAGTACACCCGTGAGTCATTGCGCCTAGGGCTAGTGATAAACCATTATCATTATTAAATTTTATACCTAGTGCTTCTGCATATTTTTTACTAGCATCGATTCCAATTTGATTTAACAATTCAACTGAGACAACATTACTAGAAGTTCTTAATGAATCTCTAATATTCGTCTGACCAATGTAATAATCATTATAGTTCTTCGGTGAATAGTTGTTAATAGTTATTGGCTTATCTATTACTGGCGTGTCAGGAACAATTAATCCCATGTCAAGCGCTGGAGCATATACTATTATAGGTTTTAAAATTGATGCGGGACTTCGTCTGAATTTGAATATTGAGTGTTTGATTTGTGAGTGAAATGCAATTATCCCAGATGTCTTATTATCTGTTATAATAACTGATTTTTTTGCATTATTAACATCAAAATGACTGTGTCTTATAGTTGTCTCAGCATGCTGTTGTAAATTTTTGTCTAGATATGTGTTTATAATATATCCGTGTGATAGTATTTCGCGCTCACTCATATTTAGCAAAATTGATGCTTCGTTTAATACTGCCCTAATATATGATTCATTTGAAATATGATTGTTAGATTGATTTAAGATATTTAAAAATTGTTTAGCCTCATCAAATTCATTCTGTGTGATTTTACCATCATTATGCAAAAGCTTCAAAACAACATTTTTTCTTCCATTTGCACAATCTATATCATTCAGTGGTGAATATTTTAGCGGGTTTTTAATAATGCCAGCTAGCATGCTAGCCTCTGCAATTGTTAACTCGCTGGGTTTTTTGCAAAAAAAACTATCAGCTGCTTTTGTTATTCCATAAATTGAGTCCCCAAAATATATTACATTTAAATACATCGTTAATATCTCATGCTTTGTAAAATTCTTCTCGATTAGTTTTGCTAGTTTGATTTCTTTAAATTTGCGTTTTAATGTTTTCTCATTAGACAATAATGTGTTTTTAGCTAGCTGTTGTGAGATCGTAGATCCTCCCTCTCTGACGCTCATATGTTTTAGATTGTTTATTATAGCTCTCATAATACCATAATAATCAATACCAGAGTGTTTGAAGAATCTTTTATCCTCGACTGCGATGAATGCCATAATGGCGTGCTTTGATATTTTGCTATAGTCTGTATATTCTACATATGTAGAAACATTTTCAATCTGGCGATTGTTATTGTCATAAATCTCAGTCTTGATTAGATATTGTCCAAACATGTTAACATCTAATTTTACATCAAACGTTGTCATCTCATAAATTATTAAAAGACCTATTGTTGACAATACAAATAATGCTAACGGTATGATTATTAAAATCATAAATAACTTTTTAACATTCATAAAATTAGTATGTAATTTTTGTATTTATATATACTTTTATATACTTTGCATCATTTTTAATTCTTTTTGAACAAATAAATCAATATTAATAGTTTAATTTGACCGCTGTCTTCTCAGATTAAATGCAGTTTTTTTTAGTGTCTCAAGTTTGTGCAGCCTTTTTTAAAAAAACTGCACTTACTATTATAATTAACTTAATCAACTTTTGAGGAATTAATTTTTTTGAGGAATTAATTTAATATTCATTTCTTTTTTTTGATTATCAATTAAACAAATCTTATAATAATATGACGTGCCTAATATTAATTTGATTTGTGGTGCAGATACTATAGCTTCTAT
>JAIRMA010000011.1 GCA_031259085.1 Christensenellaceae bacterium | reverse complement strand
GCTGAGTGTAAAGACTGTCGACATAATTAAAAATTTACCAAAATTAGATTTTGGGAATCTTTGTGAATCAGATAATTATGATCATATAGATGATAATTCTGCGCTAGATAGTGATGATTATGACAATGATATATCTATTGATGAGGATGATTGATGAGGTATCCAATTTTTTAGATTAAACGCTTTAACAGCATTAGCTACAAAAATATAATTGTGCAGTAATTAGGAATGGTGAATAATGTAGAGAGATTAAAGCTAAGCTCTGTATTTTAGCTTTTAACCTCAAAATCATGATACTTTTTAGTTTTTATATGAACAGAGAAATTATAATAATTTTGACTTAAAAAAGATTTACAGACGGATTTTTCTTGTTTTTTTTGAGATAAAAATGACCGGAAAATATGCTTTTTTCAGAAAAGAGCGGAGTTATCCTATTTGTGATTAAATTATCCTTTGTATGACTAATTTTGTTCTCTTAAGATTTTAGAACTAATGCACAAGACATATCAAATGCTCTTAAGACAAGCATAATACTATACGATTTAAAAAAAATATGATATATAAAATAAAGTAAAAGTCATATATATTATAAACCCAAATATGTTTTAACAGTGTCAGCATATTTTGACAATAAAGCGTTAAAATACGCTATGACTTTAGACATTCAATAATGTTAATATACTATTTAATATATCTAATGTTTGTGGATAAAAAGCTGTCTCACAAGTGTATTGAGGGGCTATTGTGTTTTCAGAGCCTATTACTAAAGGTGCTTTTACTAAATGATCAAAGCAGAGGGATGTGATATCTGAAGCGATATTTTTCATAATAGAATGATTTTCAGGAGATTCGCCCAAAACAATGAAATGACCTGTTTTTTTAACCGATTTACAAATCAAATCATACTCTAACGGAACGATGCTTCTCGCATCAATTAATTCCATTGATAGATTATATTTAGATTGTAGTAATTTTGCAACCTCGAGTGCTGTGTATAAGGCAGGGCCTATAGTTAATACTGTCATGTCATTGCCTTCTAATTTTATATCGGGGATGCCAAATTCTACTTCATAATAATCAATTGGCACTCCATTATCTGCAAAAATTTCAGACATATTGTGTATCTTTCTACTCTCAAAGAAAACAACAGGATCATCTGACGACAGCGCACGATTCAGAAGCCCCTTACAATCATAAGGTGTTACTGGATATACAATTTTTAGTCCTGGTATTGTTAAGATTGATAATAAATCCTGTGAATGTTGAGCCCCATAATTTGAACCAACGCAGACACGTATAATAACAGGAATTTTGAAATATTTTCCGCTTAAGGAATGCCATTTTGCTAATTGATTTATGATTTCATCAGCTGCTCTTGCCAAAAAATCTGCAAACATTATTTCGATAATAACCCTACCCCCCATAAATGCATAACCAATAGCGGAACCTACTATAGTAGCCTCTGATATAGGTGCGTTAAACAATTTTTCATAAGGCAATGATTCACTGAGCCCGTCATAAACACCACAAACTCCACCCCAATCTCTTACGTCTTCTCCGTATGCGATCAAATTAGGTATTCGCTTAAACGCCATGGCAACTGATTCGTAGAGAGCTTGATTAATGGTTATATCAAAGCGGCTTAGATGAGCAAGCATTTGGGATCTAGTGTTGTCAAGCGTTACATTAGTTTCTAATGGGCAAGTTAGACGTGTGTTAGAAAAAAGTGATGATCTAAAATGCTTCTTAGCGGCATCCGTTGTAAAATCTGGAGAATTAATTGCCTTAATTAACATATCTCTTACGTTATTAGATATATTTAAATTAATTTCGGTAATTTCATCTCTACTTAAAATATTAGTTTTAATCAAATTATTTGGATATGTAACCAGCGGATCATATTGTTCCCATGCCTTGATTTCATCTATTATTCTATATGTTGATTTGTCTGACAAAGAATGACCTTCAAATCGGTATGTCACAATATCTAATAAGACAGGGCCTTTCTTGTCTAAAGTGAGCTGTCTTTTTCGTTGGAAAGCATCGATTACAGCAAAAGGATTTTCCCCGTTTATGCGCTCAGCGTGCATTTGTGTAGGTGATATTCCAGAACCTAGTCTAGCCAGTAAATCATAGCCCATCGTTTCCCCTCGAGTCTGACCTCCCATTCCATAGCCGTTATCAGAAACAGCAAATATTATGGGGATACCACCTTTGTTTTCCCAAAGATATTCAAACTGATCCATGCTCGAAAAATTCATTGACTCAAAAACAACACCACAGCCCAATGCCCCGTCTCCTATGTTATTAACAATGACAGATGGTATTTTATGTATTTTGTTATATAATGCAGCCCCAGTGGCAATTGGCGTGCTCCCACCCACTATTCCGTTATTAGGATAAACTCCAAACGGTGGGAAAAACATATGTATTGAGCCCGCCGCGCCATATTGAAAACCACTAGGCTTACCCAAAATCTCACAAAATCCACCATATAGTATAAAGTCTATTGCCAAATCTGGTATGTTATTTGGTATGTTTTCATAGTTGTTAGTTTTAACGAGATCATATATTATACCGTCATTATAGTTTTTCAAAATTGAACACAGATTTTGATTTGATAGTCTTTTTATTGCATACATTGATTTTGCAATCAAGTCACCGTGCCCTCTATGACTGCCAAATATTGTATCATTAGTTGATAAGGAATATGCTTCTCCTGCTGAGAGTGCTTCCTGTCCGATCGCAAGATGGGCAGCACCATGATAATCATGACATACGCCCATATAACCATTAGGAGTACGCATATTAGATAAGGCGGTCTCGAATTCACGTATATACTTCATAACTTTATATAAATACACCAAATCATCTTTTGAATAAGTCTGACACTCATCTAAAAAAGACTTATTGTATTGATTAACAGGAATATTTTTGAATTTAATCTGTCCAGGGCGCAAGCTGGTTTCTGGATTGATTATCTGATTTTTCGGCATTTCTATCCTAATGTGTCCTTATTAACAGGGTTTAATGGAATTATTTTTAAAATGAATTTTGTATTGTAATATGAGATTTGGTTAAATCAAATGCACTTTTTATGCATTTAAATTATATCATCAGATTTTAATATATACAAATATATTAGAATAGAGATAAAATTCAATATTAGATGCTCATATAATCATATAAGCAAACTGCAATTAAACGTGCTTTAAACAAAAAGCCAGAAATTATTTAAAAACAAAATTGCTAGCTTGCAAATTATCAGAAAAGCGATTTTATGATTGGATCCATTCTCAGTACAGATTGAAATTTACTTGACAGAGCACATTAAAATTTGTATAATACTATGATGATTTTACAATAGGACTTTACTAATTGTTAGTAAAATATTTATTTAAAAGATTTTATTAATTGCTATATAATAAGGAGTAGGATACAATGAAAAGAACATACCAACCCAAAAAGAGGCATAAGCAGAAAGTACATGGGTTTAGACAAAGAATGAAGACGAAAGGTGGCAGAGCTGTACTTAAAAATAGACGAAATCGGGGTCGGGCTAATTTGTCGGCTTAAATTAGTTAGATGAACAAGTGTTACAGACTTAAGAGCAACGCAAGTTTCAGTTATATTTATAAAAACGGGAGATCTATTTCTTCACAAATCATTAACATAATATATGTTAAGGCTACTAATTTAAAAGTAGGGATTAGTGTAAGCCGAAAGGTTGGGAATAGTGTTATTAGGAGTCTAGTTAAACGCAGGATCAAAGAAAGTTTTAGATTATTGATACCATACATTAAATCCCCACATAGCTATAACTATGTAGTTGTTGCAAGGCCTGGTATTGAAAAATTTGATTATCACTATATATCGAGTGAGTTAAAAAGGTTATTAAGCGGAGCGAGGCATTTATCGTCAATTGAAAGCACTAATTAAAGTATTAATCTTAATATATAAAAATACGTTTAGTCATAATATTGGGAATGATTGCATCTATACTCCGACTTGTTCTATGTACGCTTATGACGCGATAGACAAATACGGTGTAATTGTTGGTGGGTTGATGGCAATAAAAAGAGTCATTCGTTGTAATCCGTTTGCGAAGGGCGGTTTTGACCCGGTCAAAGAAAATTTAAGAGGTAGAGTTAAATGGGTAGTTTGATGCTCGCTGTCGAGCTTAATTGGATCGGCAAACTGATTTATCAATATTTATATGGTTGGGTTAGTGGCTGGGTCACTAATAATGAAGTAATTGGTGGTTTTGCAGTTACCGTTATTTTATTTACCATCTTTTTGAAAACATTAACTCTCCCTTTAGATATTTGGCAAAAACAGATTACACGAAAAAATTCAAAGAAAAGCCTCTTAATGAAAGATGATTTAGAGAAAGCGAAAAAACTATGTGGTGATAATCGCGAAATGATGATGATCAAACAACGAGAGCTCAACAAGAAGTATAAATATAGCCCTTTAAGTGCTTGTTTACCTAGCATAGTCACTTTAGTAGTTTTCATGGTGGTATTGACTGGATTCAATTCTGCAGTTAGATATCATAACTACACAGTTTTTGCAGATTTGACAGACGTGTACGAGACCACTTATGTAGCTACGATAAACGAATATTTAGAAGCTGATGGTAACTCTACTGCTACTGAAGATCAATCAAATAACGCCACTTTGGCGGCAGAAGGTGCTGTTCTAGAAGCATATAAACCAGAGCGGTTTTTGTTGACTGTAAACATATTTATGCCTGATACTATGAAATTGCCGATTCCTACTATAAAAGAGTTCACTGGTACTTCATTAGGTGATTTGAGAATCGAAGGCATTGATTCTAACGAATATACCAAAGTCATGAAGCCTATCATTGATAAATATAATACAAAAGAAAACGGTAAAAAAGCCCAAAACGGATGGTTTATACTACCCATTCTAGCTGTAGTGTTAAGTTTGATATCTGCAAAATTCATGAAACCACCTGAACAAATAGCGCAAATAAGTCAAACAGAAGAACAAAAACAAAAAGCTCAATCACAGGCTAAAATGATGCAATACCTTATGCCAATAATGATGGGTATATTCCCGATGTTCTATAGTACCGCATTTGCCTTATACATGGTAGTTAGTAGTATGTTAGCAACATTACTAAATCTTGTCTTTAATACTTACGCAAAACATGCTGATGCAAAAGAGCGTCAGATAATGATGAGTACGACATTAAAGTAAAAATTTAAATATTATTGAAAAATCTTAAAAAACAAGTTGCATTATTCTACATATCATGATAAAATATATAGTGACTAAATAGCTAATTGTTAAAATGTGGGATCATATAATTTCTAAAAATCAAAAACTACATTTAAAGGCTATATAAATTTAATTTTGCGATATCATCATAAAAACAATAACATGGCACATGCAGTGTATATTAACTGTAAAATTGTGTTTAGTATAAATTGAAAAATAAAAAGGAGCATAGACTTAAATATGGGAAATGAAGATACGAATGACAACATTGGTGTCACAATGTCTGAAGATGTCCAGGATTTACTAGACGATACAGCCCCAGAATTAGATGGTAAGCCAGTACGTTCACCAGAATATCTGTTGGAAGTGTCAGAGGAAGTCACGAATTTCATAGAGAATCTCCTCGCTAAATTAAATATATCTAGCTCGGTAGAGACAACTATTGTTGATGGAGAGATACATGTTCAGATATCTGGATATGGTGCATCGCAAGCGATTGGATTTAGAGGCGAGGTTCTTGATGCAATACAGTATATGACGTTAGTTATTGCAAACAAAAAAGATACTGATTTCTTAAGAGTTTTGGTTAATGCTGGAATGTACAGGGAGAGACGCTCAGAATCGTTAAAAAACCTCGCATTACAGAAAGCATATAAGGCATCTGTTACAGGTAGAAGGATACCATTAGATCCAATGAATCCATTTGAAAGACGCATTGTACATGCAGCGCTTGCCAATGATAAATATGCCCGTACTGAGTCTACTGGGGAAGGCAATCTAAGGCACGTAGTAATCATACCACATGTTGAAAAGAAGTCATTTGGGTATGGAAATAAGCCTTATCGTCCAAATCCTAATCAAAACAGGAATAATAATTATCAGAACAGGCGCCCTAATAATTATGGTGATAACAGGTCAAATGCACCTTATGGACAACGTCCACAACATGATGGTACCTCAAGGCCAGAAGGTGGATATAATAGGTATAATCAGAATAATCAAAATAGGCCATACAATTCTAATCAACAAAGCAGACCGTACAACAACCCTAATCAACAACAGCGCCCTTATAATCCAAACTATCAACAGAACAGGCCATATAATCCTAACCAACAGAATAGGCCATATAATCAAAATAATCAGCAACGTCCTTATAATCCAAATTATCAACAGCGTCCATACAACCCAAATCAATCACGTCCATACAATAATTCTGGATATAATAAAGATAAGAATTACCAAAATCCTGATCAAGATAAAGAATAATTACAAGAGTGATTACGTTTTGATTAGCATAGACCTTTTTGGTCTATGCTAATGGGACGTAAAAAAGCTCAGTTGTTTCTCATTAGTCATTATAAGATTACATAAATTTATCTAAATGCTAAATAGTTATTGTTTCAAGATGTGTTAACATGTTAAATGTTTTGACAAATTATTATTTTGGTTTTCAATAATATAAAAAGCTGGAGATTTAAATATGGTTAGCGTATTAATAACTAATCAAACTGAATTTGACAAACTGCCAGAGGGATGGGACGTACCAATTGTTATTAACACCTCACCAGATGTCAATATTAACATTTACGATACAAAAAAATATAATGCTACTGTATCGGCGGTTGGCAGGAGTAGTGTCTGTGTCTATAATGATGCTGTTATAACTGCTAAAGACCATTGCGCAGTTAAAGCATATGGAAAAGCTGTTGTCGAGGCGCACGGTCAATCTAAAATTGTATCTTACGATCAATGTTTAATTAGGGGTTATGATAAATGCAAAATTAATGCCACTGATAATTGTGTGGTAGAATTAAAAGATAACTCACATTTACTAGCGAGTGGGCAATGCAGAATAACAGCTCGTGACTATAGCTATGTTGTAGCAGACGATGAATGTGTTATACATGGATACGATGTTACGATAATTAAGGCTTATGATGGTTGTGATGTTACAGCATCTGATGTTTGTATTGTGTTTGCGGATGGTAGTGGTTGTAAAATCTATGGTCGCGACACATCTATAATACATGTTAAAAAATGCCGCGAAGTAATATCACATGATAAAACAAGAGTATTTGTAGAATCCGAGTAATAGTCTCAATTTAATGAGAATAAATAATATAAACAAAAAAACCTAAGATAGAGTTGTATAACTAAGGGAATCCAATTTAACAATGAATAATAATTCAGATACTATTATGGCAATTGCTACGCCAATTAATGTGGTGGGTGCTATAGGTATAATAAGAATGACGGGGGAATTTGCTCATTCATATTTAGAAAACATTTTTAAACCTTATCAAGATTTTAGTAACCAATCAGGATTAATGCAACTTGGCATAATCAATACAAAAAATTTTAAGGATAAGGCCTTCGCCGTTAAATTTTTTGCACCAAACTCATACACAGGTGAAAATATGGCAGAGATCCAATTTCATGGAGGGAAGGCCATAGCGCATGGTATCATAAGGCATTTATCAGAAATAGGGTGTAGAATAGCAACACCTGGTGAATTTACCAAACGTGCTTTTTTAAATGGTAAGATGACTCTCAATGAAGCTGAAGGCATTGCTGACATCATTAATGCACAAAGCGAAGCGCACGTGATGCAATCATTTCGGATGATGACTGGGGAATTTTCTAAAGTAATTCATAAATTCTCAAAAAACCTATTGGATTGCCTCGCATTAGTTGATGTCATGTTAGATTATCCAGAAGAGACATCTGATGAAGACACAGAATCAATAAAAGAGATATTAAGAAATATAGAGGACACTTTATCTAAAACATATAATTCTAGCTTAAACAACAAATATATCTCAGACGGTGTGACTGCTGTAATTGCTGGAGTGCCCAATACCGGGAAATCAAGTTTACTTAATGCAATCATAAAGGACGAGCGCGCTATTGTTACCGAAATACCTGGAACAACACGGGACATTTTGAGAGAGAGTATTGAAATTGATGGTATAAAGATCAATTTCATTGATACAGCAGGGATAAGAGATTCGAGTGATATTATAGAAAAAATTGGCGTAGACCGCGCTCAAACTGCAATTAAGTCTGCTGACATTGTACTGTTTATAACGGATTTGTCAAAGCCCCAATCTAAAGAAGAAGTTGAATTATTGAAAACATTCCATAATAATCATTTATTGATTGGAAACAAGTTAGATATTAAAAAGTATAATAGAAAGACTGATATAAACACAAGTGCAAAGACGGGTGAAGGTGTCGACTCATTAATCAAAATGATATTCAATAAACTATCTCTAAATGGTGATTATGGTTGTCTAACGCGTGACAGGCATATACAATTGTTAGGACAGGCACTTAAATCAATAGGGCATGTATTGAGTGCCTTTAATACAATCACAGTTGACTTAATATCATACGAGCTAAAACAGGCATATAATAATTTAACTGAGATAACAGGAGAAAATGCAACTGAATCAGTGATCGATAAAATTTTCTCAACATTCTGTGTAGGTAAATGATTTGAATAAAAAATACGATTCAATAGTAATAGGCGCAGGGCATGCAGGGATTGAAGCGGCCCATGTGTTATCAAAACTTGGAAAAAAAACATTACTAACATCTTTATCACTAGATGCGATAGGATTTATGGCATGTAATCCGAATGTCGGAGGCACAGCTAAAGGGCACTTAGTCAAAGAAATTGATGCATTAGGTGGTTTAATGGGCGAGATTGCAGATATTGCAACTATTCAAATTAGAATGTTGAATTTGAGTAATGGTCCGGCGGTTCATAGTTTAAGGGCCCAGGTTGATAAGAACTTGTATCATAGAGCAATAAAAAGACGTTTAGAAAACACAGAAAACCTCACAATACTGCAAGCTGATGTGACTGACATAATAATTGAAGATGGGAAGGTTTGTGGTGTTATAACCGCATTGAATGATAGATATTACTCAAAAGCTGTGATCATTGCTACAGGGGTTTATCTCAATGCAAAGATCATAACTGGTGATTATTCAAAATTATCTGGGCCTAATGGATTTATGCGGAGTGAAAATTTAGGTTCTAATCTAAAAGCCTTAGGCCTTCCTATGCGTAGATTTAAAACTGGCACACCACCGCGTGTGATGGGTCGCAGTGTTGATTTTTCTAAAATGGTAGAACAGGTAGGGGACGAAAATCTACCTAATTTTAGCATTTTGACCGAAAATCCTGTTCGGAATGATATGAAGTGTTATTTAACATATACCAATGAAGAGACTCACAAGATAATTTTAGCAAATCTTGACAAAGCTCCATTGTATAATGGTGCTATTGAGGGAACAGGTCCTAGATACTGCCCGTCAATTGAGGATAAGGTTGTGCGCTTCAAAGACAAAACACGGCATCAATTGTTTATTGAGCCTGAGGGGGCTGAGACTAATGAAATGTATGTACAGGGGTTATCAACTTCTCTACCGTTTGACATTCAAGAAGAGATAATCAAAACAATACCAGGCCTTGAAAATGCAAAGATAACGAGATATGGCTATGCTATAGAATATGATTGTATTGATCCATTAGCCCTGACATCCTCATTAGAAGTCAAATCAATAAACGGATTGTTTACTTGTGGACAAATTAATGGGAGCAGTGGATACGAGGAGGCGGCAGCACAAGGTATAGTTGCCGGGATTAATGCAAATTCTTATATTGACAATACCCCAAGATTTGTCTTAAGGCGTGATGAAGCATATATTGGTGTTTTAATAGATGACTTAGTTACAAATGGCACAAACGAGCCTTATAGAATGATGACATCTAGGGCTGAATATAGACTGAAATTGAGGCAGGATAATGTCTATTTTAGGTTGTCAGAACGAGCAAGAATTGCTGGGTCTACTGATATAGTGAGATATCAAAAATATCTAGAGAAAAAATCCCAATTAACTGAGCTTGAAAAAAAATGTAGCAATAAAATTAGTCCTGACAAGATAATTCAATTATTTGAGGAAACATCAGAGGGCACCCCTAAATCGCATATTTCTATAAAAGAATTGCTTAAGCGCCCTAGCATTAATTTTAACATACTAATTAAATATTTTAAGGATCTTGAAAAATTTAGCAGTGATGTCCTGCATTATTATGAAGTTGAAGTTAAATATGAGGGTTATTTACTAAGGCAATCTAGAGAAATAAAGGCAATGGAAAAAATGGAGGACTATAGGATTCCTCAAGACATCGATTATTTAGGATTTCATGGTTTAAGAATAGAAGCTAGGCAAAAGTTAGACAAAGTAAGACCATTAACTTTAGCTCAGGCTGCAAGAATAAGTGGAGTAACTCCTGCTGATATAAATGTACTCATAGTTTTTCTTAAAAGACGAACCTGAATTAATAAGAAATAATTATCTAAAGGCGGATCTGATCTGATTTCAGTCATCATTTCTATTTAAGTATAAAAGCCTTAGACAGGGAATATCCTTAAAACAGATTTAAATCTATGTCATTCTACTTTCGATCTCGTCTACAGGATTATATTCTTCTTCTCTTAGTCTAAAGTCACTGACAGCTGCTTCAATTAAAATTGCAATATTGCGTCCAGGAATAATTGGGATTATATATTTAGGTATTTCCTCGCCTAATAAGTTTTCAGAATAACATTTACTACTAGTCCTAGCGTAATCCTTGATTGAGTCCCAATCCTCGATCTCTATTATAACCTGTATACGTTTGCGTTTTAGTATTGACCCGATCCCATAAACAGCACGAATGTTTATGATCCCAAGACCGCGTACCTCCATCATATCTGCTGTGATTTTAGGGGATGATCCATACAGGACGCCATTTACATTTTTAATATCAACCACGTCATCTGACACTAATCTGTTACCACGATGGACAAGTTCTAATGCTGTCTCGCTTTTGCCAATCCCGCTTCTGCCTTTTATTAAGACCCCAATCCCAAACACCTCAATTAAAATTCCATGGAGTGAATCAGTAGGAGCTAATAAGTCATTCAAATACACAAAGAGATCATGAATTAAGTGCGGTGTATTTTTTTTAGATGAGAAAACTGCAATATCGTATTGTTTTGCGCATTGTAAAATAATATTTGGCACTTTTATGCCTCTTGTAACAATTATACATGGTATTTTTTTTGAGCATAACCAATTAAGTCGACTTAGTGCAGTATCTTGGTCTAGAGTTGCGATATATGTGATTTCTGTCCGACCAAAAACCTGAATACGATCTCTAGAAAAGTGGTCGAGCCATCCAGCCAGAATGAAGCTTGGGCGGTTTGTTGTAACAGACTCAAGTTTCAAAAACTCACTTGAGGGCTTGTTTAACAACTTGCAATCGAATTTACTTGCAAATTCTGTGATTGATACGTCACAAGATTGAATATTATTAGACGGGATTGACATAAGAACTCCTTTTGATAATAGTTAAATTTGGACATTAAAAGCATATCAATCTAAAAATCCGTATTTTTCGATAATGCTTCTAACACCATTGGCTTTGCAGGAGGGACAGATAATATTTGCAGCACGATAAGCTTCAAGGGATGCGTTAGCTACTGCTACGCCAATCCCAGCATATTCTATCATGGAAACATCGTTAGAGCTATCACCAATACATATGATCTCATGTGGGGATAGATTATAATGTTTTGCAAGAAAGTGCACCGCAGATCCCTTACCTGCACTCTTTGATATTAATTCAACAATCCATGGTTTTGATGTGTTTATTATGAGTTGATCGCCGTATTTCTTGTTAAGGCGAATTACATGTGCACTAACTTCTTGTGGATCTGCAATAATTATTGCCTTTAAAATATTCACTCTATTATTTAAAACAAAATCGAAAAGAGGATATTGTAATTCCACAAAAGGAGCACTTATAAATTTTGCGTACATACGACTATAATCAGTTATCTTTTTAACGTAGATTTTTTCATCCAAATAGAACTGATGATAGATTTTTTCATCATCTAATTGTTTTAGCAGATGATATAAAACTTCATGATCTATATGTTTTTCTAATAGAATATTGTTTTTTGCAATATCTGAGATTCGAGCACCTTGATAACTGATTAGATGTCCTTTTAAATTAAATCTATTGCAGTATGGTAACACAGACGATGTCATACGCCCAGTAGCTATAACGAATGTGCCTCCTGCCAATTTGTATTTTGCGATTGTGTCTTTTAATTGTTTATCATAAGTTAGATCCGAAGCTAATATAGTATCATCCAAATCGGAAACTATCATTTTATATTTCATTTTAAACCTCTTAGCTCTTGACGTTCATCCTCAAAATATTCATATACCACCTTAGCAATATTTTTACCAAAACCATCAACTTTTTGAATATCCTCAGGCGTTGCATTGATTATATTCTCAAGCCGCTTGAAGTGTGTTAACAGAGCACGAGCTTTTGTCTTTCCTATTCCTTCAATGTTTAACAAATTTGATTTTGTTTGTCGATCAAGTCTAAGTGTTCTGTGATATGTTATTGCAAATCTATGTGCCTCATCTCTGATCCGTTGTAAAAGAGAAAGCTCTGGGGAATTTTTAGTTAATATTATTGGATCAGATCGATTAGGGACGAAGACCTCCTCTTCACGCTTTGCAAGTCCAATAATATTAATATTAAGATCTTTTATTATATCATAAGCTGATGATAACTGTCCCTTTCCACCATCTATAACAATCAAGTCAGGAATGTCAGAAAAACTATTATCTTCAGAGTTTAATTGTGCCGTGCGACGTTTAATTACTTCCTTCATGCAAGCAAAATCATCAATGCCTACAACAGTTTTAATCTTAAATCTACGATACATCTTATTGTAAGGTGATCCATTGATAAATACCACCATTGATGCTACTTTATCAGTTCCACTAATATTAGATATATCATAACATTCAAGACGCCTCAAAGGAGTTTTTATATCTAAAGCTTCTGCCAGTTTTTCACTTGCAACCCGTGTCAACGTATCCTTTGATACAATTTTGGCAAGTGAGTTTTGCAAATGCTCAGTTGCATTGTCTGAGGCCATTTTCATTAAAGCAAACTTAAGCCCAGCCTTTGGCGCGATGATATCAACTTTGGATCCTTTTTTTGACTCTAGATATGATTTTAGCTCCTTAGCAAATGCCAATTGCTCAGGGAGAACTATTTCACTTGCAATTATTGGATTTATTTCATAAAACTGTACTATATAGTTAGACAGTATATCTTGTAGATTACCTGCTTCGTTTACTAGATAGTTTTCTGATCCTAAAACCTTTCCACCTCTTAAAACCAAGTAATTAATTACACCGACTAGTCCGTTAGTTGCAAATGCGAAAGTATCAATGTTAAGATTGTTTGGGAAATTAATCATTTGCTTTCTAGAGATCTTGTTTAATGTCTCAAGGGAATCCCGATAGGTTAATGCCAATTCAAAATCAAGATTATCAGATGCATTCTTCATTTTGAGCTCAAGCACTTCTTTCAATTCTCTATCGTCACCATTAAGAAAACTAATGACCTTTTTAATGCGTGTTTTATAATCATCAGCTGTAATTTTTCCAACACATGGGGCTGGGCATCTATCAATATGATAATTTAAGCATTCACGCCTATTTTTTAAGGTCCTAAAGTTTCCTTTACAGTTGCGAACAGAAAATGCACTTTGTAAAAGCTCAAGCACAGCAGTAGCGGATATCCCGACCATGTATGGTCCAAAATATTTACAACCATCTTTTTTGAGGTGCCGTGTGATTTCCAAAGCAGGAAAATCACTTTTAAGGTCTATTTTAATATATGGATATGTTTTATCGTCTTTTAAGAGGATGTTGTATTTAGGTTGATGTTCTTTGATTAAGTTGTTTTCTAAAATCAAGGCTTCTAATTCACTAGAAGTCAAAATGTAACGAAAGTCATCAATTTTGTCGACAAGTTGCAGAGTTTTTTGTGTTTTAGAAGTAGATGCGTTAAAGTATTGTTTGATTCTGTTTCTGAGATTCTTAGCTTTGCCTACATATATAATTTGTCTTGATTCATCAAGCATCAAATATACGCCAAAACTTTTTGGGAGCGAGTTTAATTTTTCGCTAAAATCTCTCATATATAGATTTTATTATTTTAATGTAAAATTGTCAAATTATTTAAAAAAAGATATTAGTTATTATACGAGTAAACAAATTAAGGGGGACAAAAGGTAGATTACATAATACAGAAGTATTAACGGTAGCATTTATAATAATAAATCCCTGAGATTGTCTTTCTTAATAAAATTTATCATAGAAAGATACTTTCTAGAATAATTTTTCTCGGTTCGTATTTTATTCCACAATTGTGCGTAAGTATAATTAGGGTGTTCTAATAACGCTTCAATAATTATTACTCTTTCTTCTGGGGAGTGTGGTGTAGGCCTCACCTCTTGTCTTTTTGGTTTTGGGGATATGCTCTCTAAAGTACCATCATATGATTTAAGCCAGCGGTTTAGTGTGCACCTAGCACAACCATATTTGATACATATTTCATGCTTAGTGAGCTCTCCAGAAATAGCGGACTTTACTGCTGCTTCCTTTTCATTAATTGAATATATAGAAATTCCTAACATAATAATCTACTCTCTAATGATATCTAAATATTTTACATCATTTAGCCGTATAGTGCAAATATAATAATTTTGATTATAAGTTATTTTTACGATGTACTAGTGAGATGTATCAAGAATGCTACATCTCACTAAGGCTGATATCAAACAAATTATTCATGCAAATAAATGTTTGAGTATTAGTTTTATACTTTGATTATAAAACTAGAGAATTAATAATTACTTACAGTTTTTCTCTTTGGAACAAGCGTCAGTTTTGTTTGATTCTTTGTTATCACTCTTGTTATTAACTTTACTAGAGGAATTAGAATTAGCAGAACTCTTACATTGTTTTGTTGCCATATTTGATTCAAGTCTCCTTTTATTAAATTCACCGTTTGGTGGTAGTCTTAGTATAAACAACTAACATAGATTTATGCATTTTTACTTTTATAAAAGGAATTTCTCCTAAATCATTAAATTTGAAACATAGAAATATTAACGCTACTTGATCGTTAATTACTACACTTTATTAAAACATAAATACATCACGGTTTTAGATAAAATGTTCAGCATTCAATATTATTTTTTAATTCCAAAACAACTGGCATATTTTTTATTTTTCTCTGTTAATTTTTAAGACAGGTTCAATTTGATCAGTTTTGGGCGTGTGCTTCTTTTAAGATATGGTTTTTTTTATATGCATTTTCTAAGTTTTTGATAATTTTCTCCTTAAATTCCGATTTATCAGGTATTGAAACGTCAGTAATTCTATAAGTATACTCATTATTACTACCTTGCATGTGTTAGTATCATAATGCAATTTTTACCGTTTTTAAATAGGAGTCTTTATTAGCAGATCTCTTTTTCTACATTTTGCATATTTTTCTTTAAAGTGATTTACAAATTCATGGTTGCTTTGTTATAACTGCGCTTTAAGTTTGAATTATTCAAATTTTGTGTATACGTATAGTTATTTTAATAATCTCTTTATTAGTCCAATTTTAGTGCTGGTGTTTTTATAATCTAAAGAAGTTAATTTGCCTGATATCCGCACAATTCCTTTCCCTAAATTTATTTCTAAGATTGAAAAATTATTACCCTTTATATACAATTTGCCTGTTGATAAGGTTAGACAGATTGAATTTTCTTCAAAATTATTTGTATCAACGACAGCTGTGATCGTAATTGTATTCTTTTCATAGGATAATGTATGCTCATTAGCCAAATTTTGGTCATTCATGTTTAATTCCTCTTTAATTAGTATATTTTTAAATTGACTAAATATGACTTATATATTAAAATATAAATGAATAAATTCAAATTGAATAAGCAATATTTAATAGAATTGAGTTTTATATTATAATTCTATCACATTCAACCAGCGCTTTGAATTCTAGATGAGAGTTATTTATGAGATTTCTGTGCCTGTTACATGACAAGTGCATAATTCAATATAAAAGTCAGGATTATTTATATCTCATACAAATTTTGAATTTTATCAGTATCTCATATTCTAATTATTTTAATCCAATCAAAATTTAAGCATGTTTTGTAGTGGTCTTATTCGGTTTTTAATCAATTTAAATCGAACTTGCAATTATGAAGATGGAAGAATTTAATAAAAGATACACATAAATGATGAGCAGAAGATAATGTCACAAAAACAAGAGATTTCAGATATATGGTATAAATTAGATAATTCGGCAGTTATTTATCCGATTAATGCAACGATGACTACTCAGAGTCTTTTTCGCCTGACATGTGAACTTAATGATTATGTAGACGAAGAGTTTTTATTTAGAGCGTTAACTAACATATTACCACGATTCCCATCATTTAGTGTACAACTAAGAAGTGGACTTTTTAGGCATTATTTTGACCACAATCCATACTCGCCTGTCGTAAAACAAGATGACGGTGTTTTATTTCAAAAAATAAATTTTGCAAGAAATAATTATTACTTATTTCGAACTACATATTACAAAAAACGTATATCCATTGATTTTTTCCATGCGCTCTGTGATGGGACTGGTGCGTTGGAATTTATGAAGACATTAATTTATGAATATTTAAATGTTGAGGGGCATCAAATTAAGAATGACGCGTCAATTAAGGAAAAGGGACAAGAGTCATTACCTGAAGAAACAGAGGATAGTTTTCTGACACACACAAAAGAGTATAATTTATTTGGTGGAATTATTGGGGAAATGGTCGGTACTAATGCTTATCAGATTCACGATAAGACCTTTAGACGATTAGGTTATGGGCTAATAGAAGGCTTTTTAAAGTTAAGCGATTTAAAAGAAATCGCCAGAAAGTATGATGTTACAATTACTATGTTTATTGCAGCAGTAGCAATGCTTGCTATTGCTAAATCCTACAAGAAAAAGTCTCCATCAAAATATCCATTGACCGCTATGATTCCAGTTGATTTAAGACGGTTTTTTGATAGTATAACGCTTAAAAACTTTACCTCACTAGCTAGGTGTGTTATAGATCCAAATCTTCCTGATAATTTAAGTGCATATTGTAAAACAATAAAGGAACAACTAAATGAAAAAACTAAGAAAGAAGTTTTGATTGAAAAATTAAGTCTCAGTTCATTTATGACGTCAAAATGGATTACGAAATATATGCCATTGTTTATAAAAAAGTTTGTGATGAGATTAGGTAAAATGCTAAGTCTCAACACAAAACAGAGTATGATAATATCAAATTTAGGGCAAGTCAAAATGCCTAGTGGAGCTAAACCGTTTATTAATAGATTTTGTTTTAATTCAAACGTATCAATTAAAAACCCCATTAATGTAGGCGTGATATCTTATTCTGATAATGTAGTAGTCTCCTTCACCAGACGCATTGTTTCAACAGCTATTGAAAAAGAGTTTTTTACAATTCTAAAAGATGAAGGGCTATTCCCAGTGGTTATAAGTAATTTTAGAGAGTTAAACAGATGAATTATCTAAAAACATGAAAACACATATATTTATTAACTTAAATGTGCATAGGTTAAACACATTAATTATTAATATTGCAAAAAAAAGAATAATTTGATATAATCAGTTAAACATATTCTAGTTTAAAATGAAAAATATGTGATAAAACGTTAGGATAATTGGAGATGCATTATGGATCCAAAACAAATATACAATATATGGCGCAAAAGTGTAAGTCGCGGAGACAGTAAACAGCTAGCCAAGATAGAAGATAATTTAGAAGAGATAGAAGATAGATTTTCGACTGAATTAGAGTTTGGCACTGCTGGAATGCGCGGTGAATTGGGATTAGGCCCAGCCCGTATGAATGTATATTCTGTGCGCCGTGCTACACAAGGTATTGCTATGTATATAAGGGAGCTAGGAGATAATGCAAAAAAAAGGGGCGTCGTTATAGCATACGACACGCGTCATATGTCGCGTGAGTTTGCTTTTGAAGCAGCGCAGGTATTGTCTCTAGACGGCATAAAAGTTAATATTTTTGAGGACGTCAGGCCAGTCCCAATGCTGTCATTTGCAGTTAGATTTTACGAGGCTATGGTTGGTATTATGATAACTGCTAGTCATAATCCTAAAGAATATAACGGATATAAAGTATATGGTGAGGATGGGGCACAAATGTCACCAGAAGCTACCTCAGAGGTTGTAAAATACATTGAACAACAGACCTGGTTTAGAAAAAAAGCGAATGCATCTGCCCATTACGGGGAGAACACGATGGGTGTAAATAATATTCTTTTGGATAAAAATACAAAAGTAGTATCAGAGACACCAGATAATGCTTACTATGAGACAGTTTCAAAACTAACTTTATCAAATGACACTTTAAATACATTTAAAGGTTATAATAAGATAGTATATTCACCAATCCATGGATCAGGGAAAGTGCCTGTAATAACAATGTTGAAAAAAATGGGTGTTGATTTTGCTGTTGTAAAGGAGCAACTTAAACCCGATCCTGATTTTTCAACTGTTCTTGTTCCAAATCCTGAGAATCAAGATACGATGAATATGGCAATCGAATTAGCTTCTAAACTCAAGTCAGAATTAGCCATGGCAACAGATCCAGATTGCGATCGCTTAGGAGTAGCTGTATTGAATAAATATGGAGTATATACCTTGCTAACAGGAAATCAAATTGGTGTGTTGTTATTAGACTACATCCTGATGCGGCTTAGTGAACAGAATATGATTCCAAAAAATGGTGCGGTTGTTAGAAGTCTAGTTTCTACATCACTTGCTGATAAAATAGCAAGAGGATATGGGGTCACACCATTCAGTGTGCCTACAGGATTCAAATTCATTGGGGAGAAGATAAAAGAATGGGAGATTAGTGGTGAGTACGAGTATATTTTCGGATTTGAGGAAAGTTTTGGTACTTTAAGAGGGACTCATGCCAGAGACAAAGACGCCGTGGTAGGGTGCATGCTTGTAGCTGAGATGTACATTTATTATAAATCCATTAAAAAACAAATTTATGAAAGACTAATTGAGTTGTTTGAAAAATATGGCTATTATGTGGAGAAAAATATAACCACTGTATATAAAGGTATCCACGGAATGAAAGAGATGGCTGAAGTCATTGAAAAGATTAGAAATCTTAAGATTAATAGTATAGCAGGCAATAAGATAATATCCGTATCAGATTACAAGACTGGGTTTAAAACTAATGTTGCTAATGGTATAACTGAACCTCTTAACATGCCAATCTCTAACATGATATATTGGGAATTAGAAGACGGTCAGTTTATTTGTATAAGGCCGAGTGGTACTGAGCCCAAATTGAAAATATATGTGTTAGCATGTGCAGAAAATAAAAAGATTGCTTTAGATAAAGCAGAATTAATTGGAGAAGAAACACAAAAATTATGTCAATGAAAGCATTTATAACTGTAATAGGAAAAGATAAAGTTGGAATAATTGCTCAAGTTAGTGGATTATTAGCAGCTGAGAAAATTAATATAGAAGATATCAGTCAAACTATATTAGCAGGTCAATTTACTATGATAATGGCAGTAAGTTTTTCCGAGGGTGCTAAATCATTCGATGAGATAGCAAGATTATTAAAAGAAAAGGGAGAAAGTATGGATCTTGAAATATCAATTAGGCACATGGCTATTTTTGAAGCTATGCATAGAATTTAATACAGATATGAACGATCATTACTCAGATAATAATACGGATAATACATGATAAACAATTACGAAATTTTAGAAACAATCAAAATGATAAATGAGCATCATTTAGATATAAGAACCATTACAATGGGGATATCTTTATTTGATTGTATCGGAGCAACAGGCAAGGCTACTGCAAGAAGAGTTTATGAAAAAATAGTTAACAGTGCTAAGGATTTAGTTAATGTTGGAAATAAAATCTCTAAAATGTACGGGGTTCCAATAGTAAACAATAGGGTTTCTGTTACCCCAATCAGTATAATTGGTGCTACTCATCAAAATTATGTAGAGTTGGCAAAAGCACTTGACAGGGCTTGTTCTGAGATTAATGTTAATTTCATTGGTGGATACACAGCTCTTGTACAGAAAGCCGCTACAGCCTTTGAGGATGTCTTTATAGATACTATCCCAGAAGCGTTAGCTACTACTGAGAGGGTATGCGCATCACTTAATATTGCCTCCACACGTGCTGGCATCAACATGGATGTCGTAAGAAAAATGGGGCATATTATAAAAGAGACTGCAAGACTCACCTCTCACAAATCAAGCATAGGATGCGCAAAGCTTGTTGTTTTTGCAAATGCAGTAGACGATAATCCTTTTATGGCGGGTGCATTTCATGGAGTCGGAGAAGGGGATAGGATTATAAATGTGGGGGTTAGTGGTCCTGGCGTAGTCAAGACAGCACTCGAATCTATTCCAGATGGTGACTTAGCACAAGTATGTGAGGTGATAAAAAAAACCGCATTTAAAGTCACACGCGTAGGACAATTAGTAGCTAGAACAGCTAGTGAGATGTTAAACGCGAATTTTGGAATTGTAGATTTGTCTTTAGCTCCTACACCCGCAGTTGGAGATTCTGTAGCACATATTTTAGAAGAAATTGGTCTAGAATCTGTGGGTGGTGCGGGCACAACTGCATGTTTAGCCTTATTGAATGATGCTGTAAAAAAAGGTGGGATAATGGCATCCTCACATGTTGGAGGACTATCTGGTGCATTCATTCCTGTCAGTGAAGATATTGGTATGATAAATGCGGCAAATGCGGGGGTTTTATCTATAGAAAAATTAGAGGCAATGACTGCGGTTTGTAGTGTTGGACTTGATATGATAGCAATTCCAGGGGACACCTCAGCAGAAATAATATCTGCAATAATCGCCGATGAAGCAAGCATAGGGGTCGTTAACAATAAGACAACAGCAGTTAGGCTAATCCCTGCTGTTGGATTAAAAGTTGGGGATTTTATTGAATTTGGAGGGTTATTAGGTAGAGCACCTATTATGAGTGTGTCTAATATAAGCCCACTTAAATTTATATCAAGAGGTGGTCGGATTGCGGCCCCACTACATTCTAACAGAAATTAGCATACAATATTTGAGATGTGACAAGTATGGCATTAAGATATTCAAAAATTAAGAAAGCTATAATTATTAGTATAGTTTTATTAGCTATTATATTAATATTAAGGATTTTAAGTTATAATCAATTCATTGCTGAATATGTTTTTGCGCGTGGTATTAGTCGTGCGTATATATATGTAATAGGGAATATTACTTCTCTTTTTCCTTTTTCAATCTTTGAATTATTCATACTAATAACAGCAATCACAATTATTATTTTGATAATAAAAATGGTTAAAATGTTATCCAAGAGATGCTATTTTTTGGTTGCTAAAAATTTTGTCCGCATAATTAATATAGTTTTAGCTATCACTTTGTTATATTCAATAACGGCCTCGATGTCATACAAAAGAAATCAGGTAGAGAATTATTTACCACAATATAATGAAATACCAGATAATGAATATATTTTTAATATGGCAAGATATTATATTAATGAATACAACGAATTGAGTGCATCTCTTGACAGGGATAGTAATGGTAATATTAAATTTCCATACACAAATAGTGAATTGTATGAATTAATAGCTTTAGAATTTGATAAACTCGATGATTCTTACTTTAGCAGTTTTACTCCAAAAGTGAAAACTTTATTATCTAGCCCAATTTGGTCTGCTTTTTCTATTACAGGTGTTTCCTTCCAACCAACAGCAGAGCCAAATATTAATAGCAATCAACCTCTACTATATTTACCACATACTATGGCACATGAAATTGCACACTCAAAAGGTGTAATGTGGGAAAGTGATGCGGAGTTGGTAGCAGATTACATTACATTAACCTCTAAAAACAAGTATATTAAATATTCTGGGTTGACATGTCTCTTAAATGATATTTTTCAAATGACTATATATGCAGATGAGCCAGATGTATATACTGAAATTTATCAATTAATAGCTAAGAGTTGCTGGATCGATATTTCTTATGCTAATAACATTTACTCAACGAAATTTGGCTTGCTTGATAAGATAGGGGAGTTTATTAATGATTTATATTTAAAAAGCAATGGAGCAACAAATGGTGTCGATAGTTATACTCCACCAAGCGATGTCATTGAAATTGAAAACCCAGAAAATCCTGGCGAAATTATTCATTATGTTATAAATTATTCAAACTCACAGAAATTATTATTAGCAATATACGAACGTACTCTCTCATAAATTCAGAATTTGTAATTTATTAAGACAACTTCACAGAAATATATCAAACCACCTTTTTAGATTATTTCTAGCTCCCTACTGACATAGATATTGTAGCACAACACTATTTAATTCAAAAAAAACAACTCATTTTTACGAGAGCAATTTTAAAACATAGTTTATAGCAAAAAAACGGCCATTGAAGTCGTTCCTTGTTTTATTAAACATATTGTATTATTATTATTTTTTTTCAGCAATGCAATCTTTGCCTTTCCAATAATCACAAATGCTATTTATAAATTCTTCACTTACGAAAGGAACTTGACACCGTGTTATTTCTGTTGTGTTAGGTAATTTAACTAAACAATCCCCATGCCCTGTTAAAGTTTCAGCGCCTTTATAATCAATGATTGTCATGCTATCCCGGTATGATACTGTTTTTAATGCTACGCGGGCTGGCATATTTGCTTTGATTAAACCAGTAACCACATTGACCGTCGGACGTTGTGTTGCTATTAATAAATGAATGCCAGCGGCGCGCCCCAGTTGTGCTAATCTGACAACCACTGGCTCAATCAAAGTTTTATGTGATAACATAAGATCCGCGAGCTCGTCAATAATAATTAAGTATCTAGGCATGCTAGTTACTGAAATGTCGCGCACCCCTGCCTTTTCTAAAAAATCATACCGGCTATCTAGTATATTAGACATTTTAGTTAAAATATTGTGAGCTTGATCGAAGCTTGTTATTATTGGCGCGTCTAAAAAAGGTATATTTTTATATAAAGATAATTCAGTATTCTTGGTATCAATCATTATCATTCTTAAGTACATAGGGAACTTTTTACACAATAGTGAGGTTATAATAGCATTTAATAACACACTTTTGCCTCCGCCAGTCTCCCCCGCTATCAACATGTGCGGTAGCTTTGCAAAATCCGCTATTATATGATGATTGTTAGTATCAACACCAATGGTGGTGGGGATGCTAGCTTCGCTTTCCTCTCCGTATGAATCTACGATGAAATTCATAATAGTGTACAGTGGGCGTTTTGTTCGGGGCATGACTAGTTCATGGTGAGCATATTTTGAAAAATTCAATATTATGTCGCTATGCAAAAGACATTTTAATATTGAAAGCGATTGATTTGCTTTTTTGCTATCATTAGGATTATCATATAGAATATAATATTTAACAACCTGAGGTGCTACAACGACATGATTAACAACAATGGCAATATCCAATATTGCAAACGATTTAATAATAACTTCCTTTTCAATGATATCCTCTTTTGTGTCATTAGTGTAAGACGGCATATGCTTTTCATAGAATGACCAGCCCGGTAATTGTAAAATTGTCCCCACTTTAAATCTGTTCATATGAGTAATATCCTTTTAATTTTAATAAATTTCTCATTATTTTCCTTTTATCACAACTAGTGTCAATAGTTTCTTTATTTTTTGTATTTAGTTATTATAGTTTTTGTGCTTAACTAATGATGCACTCCCATCTTTTTTACTTAAGTTCTTACATCCTACATGGATCTCATAATTTTCCTTTATAGTCACAACTAATGCTTTGCATAAAATTTTACTTACTAGTTATTTATGTGTTTTTTTCTTTTAACTCGCCATCATAATAATCTTCATCATCAAAAATATCAAGCCACTTCGCCCAGTCCTGTATTTACATAGTTTTTTTTGCTCGAATTGTCCACACAAAATATAGGTAGACACACAATTCATTCAAAATAATTCTTCTTCCGCTCATTGCGATATTTCTTCGCAATCCTTACGTACGCTTTTAATTTTGCCGTGTGGTGCAGATTCATACGTTGTCTGTCCCATGCGATCTTTGTCTGTGTCCGCGTTCGACGGCTAACTCGGCGGTAGTATGACGGTGAATTGCATAATGGAGATTGTTCTATACAAGCTTAAAGAACTCCTGCGTTATCCTGTTATTCTTGTCATAGTCAAACGGCGAGGTATAGATGCCCGTTACATTTTGTAATACTTGCGCTCGGACAGACGAATCTCACGGATTGCCGTAGTTTCCACTCGAAATAATCATCTTTGAACATATGTCCTTTTTCAGCTAGTCAACATCCATTGTCACCTCTGAATACTATCATTGATTATCTCCCATATAATTTGCTGAAACGTGTCGCTCGCTCTTTATCCACCTTAAAACCCATAGTTATAATCAATTGGAGATTGTAGTGGATTGTTTAGTAAACTTAGTCGGAGGCAGTTATAAAGTATTTCTTTATAACTGTAGCAGTCGACAGCTAAGCATTTTCAAAGATTTTATTGATGAGCTACGCGATGTTTTGAACGCTCACATGATATAATGCTACTATAAGCTTATTAGTCAACTAGATATTCTAATTCTGATAGCGCATCTTAATGCTTTTATCATTATCCAGTTGAACAACGCTCATTGTTATTCCAGTTTTCTTTTTTATACGTTTATAGGCAAATGATTCACGATTTCAATCAGAATGCGGTTAATGTCAGCGTTGAGGTTTGCCTGTCTTTTTTATACTGCGCTATCAACTCAAAATCTGGGAAGATTACATGGCTTGTGCGAATCCGCAAATACCGATATCATAATTCCTTGGAGAATAACAATATCTCCCTGAATCGCTTGCTCATTAGTTATTATTTCTCATTGAAATAATCCGAGTTAATCTTCTTGATGCGGATTATGTTACTTGTCTCGACACCTAAATCATGCTTAATCATCAGCCTAGCAAGCGCCTGTCCATCAATCAGAATAATCCTTTTGGCTAGATCGTTGGCATAATCAACGGCTCCCTTTGAAAAACGCGCTGTCGTAATGAACACGCCCTTCGAGGCTTTTTTACCAGCCATAGCCCCTACAAATTTCATGATTTCGGGGCGGTGAATCGATGTTTCTGTATCCCACTTTTTGGCTTGAATGTATATCATATCAAGTCCTAACTCGTCCTGCTTGATGATGCCGTCAATCCCTTCATCGCCAGATTCATTTGTGACTTTCCCTGAACCCTCCAGACCGTATCCCATTTTTAATAAAAGGTCAACGACCAAAATCTCAAAGGAATACGGCTTTATATTTTTAATTGATTCCAAGAGTTCTCCTGCAAGCCTTGAATCCAAATGCAAGGACAAAGCACCTATTGTCTCTTCTGGGGTTTTATCATCTTCTTCAGTGCTCTCTTGAAGTAGAGCATCGCTTGACTGTTCTTCTGATTGAGCGGAGTTGCTATTTCTTATGTAATCCTTGAGAAGTTTGAGAGGCACTTCTGGGTTCTCTGATAATACTTTCCGTCCCTCCTCTGCTATAGCGGAGTAGCCTCTATGACAAGATTTCAACAACATCGCTTTTTTCAAGTAGAAAAGTGCCCACGCTACGCGATTGTAAATCTCTAGATCTCTTCCGCTCGGGACACGCCTCTGCATGTCTTCAGCGGTCAATTCTAATTTTTCTTCTAAATGATCAACGCAGTCCTTTATCGAATGTTCATGCTCATCATTCATATATTTGAGAATGTGCTGCATTGCCTGTTGATAGGTTGGATTAGCCATTTTGCTGTCCTCCTTAATTTTGTTTTAGCAATTTTTTTGTGAGAACCCGAGTTTTTTCAAAACGCCCAAAATAAGATAACGGAATCAAATGTTTTATTGGATCATATAAACATTTTTAATCAATGTAAAATTTAAATCTGTCTTGTATGTTTTACCAGACTATGTATTTCGTAAAATTTTGTTAGTTTTTCTTGCAGATTATCCAGTAGACTCGGGCGGATGCGCCTTAGTATTATGGGTATTTCGCTTTAAATTATCTAGTTAGAAATTTTTGAAATATTGGCGAATATACAAACAGATAACATATATCCACGCATGTAGGTTTAATGAAAATTGGTTTATTTTAAATAATTAGATGCATCAAAAATAGCGATAATCTATGTTAGCGAAATATACAGATTGAAATAGTATCATTATGGAATCTGTTTATCCATTTTTTCAAAGCGCTATTATATACAGGGCAAATTTCGCCGCCCGCATATGAAAAATGATAAGGTACATTTTTCATCAATGGATCAACCATATTCATTTCTGCTAGCATATCAACACCTAATGCAAAGTTTCTTGCAATACATGAAAATAAGTATATACATGAGGGGTTATCTTCCGCAATTATCTGTTGGACTAGATTTTTGGTTGTACTTAGAACATCATCTCGATTAAGTGAACCTATTGATAACGATGACCCGACAGGCATGTTCCCTCCACAAACTGCATGTTCATTTTCATCTAGCATGAAAATGGCACGAACGACAGGCTCCGTCCCATCCTTATAATCCAACACAAAAGGTATTATATTTGATCCTTCTAATGTATCATTAGCGGTGATCAGACCTAACGTTCTGAAGTACTCCTTGACTTTCATGTCATTCACTTCCATAAGAATACTACCGTTAGATTTAGTTATAATAGCATTAGTTAGAATTATGCAAGCTGGTGAAATCGAGGCACATTTGAATTTGAAATCAAAGTCACCAGCTAAGAGCAGAAAATTTAGTTTGGTAAATGAAGGAGTGCCATTATATATAGTTTGCGCTTGATGATAATCGTCGTTATGATCTAATGAAATAGATCCATAAATAGGCAAACCATCAGTAATTACTGTTAATTTGTCAACCAAGTCCTCGCCACTTAACACAGTCATTAGAGGACCGAACGTGATCATCATTTTAGGTTTAATATTGCCAGTCAACTTGGAAATGGCTTCATTGTAAGCATTCTTAAGTTGCTCATCGCTATTTTCAACAGTTAATTCTCCTGTAGCTACAGCAATCATTTGAACAGTGTCACTTGTTAAAACTGAGAGCGATAGTTGTATTGTATCAATTTGTCCAGGAAGTGAGCTTGCGTTTGTTGTAGTGCCTACTATGTTAAAGGGCAATGACTTACAAAGGCGTTCTGTGATGCCGTAATGAACAAACTCCGCATGACATGTTATAATGCCAGCAGCATACTTTAGGATAGTTCCTGATTTTTGTAAGCCGTCATGAATTTCTTTTATGGCGAGGTCAACATCATCTAATTCTGTTGTTGAGGCATATAATAAGTTAATCATACTGTATTCTCCTGATTTAAGAATCACAAAATTTTTGGATGATCCTTAATATTTATTTGCATAACTAAAAGTCACGTCATAGTAGATATTTAATTAATTTTCCTAATACTTCCTCTATGTCTAGTGGTTTACCCACGTGGTCGTTCATCCCAGCGTCTAGGCACTTCTCAACATCCTCTTTAAAAACATTTGCTGTCATAGCAATGATTGGAATAGTTTTAGCTTTTTTATTATTCATCGCTCGAATAATTCTGGTTGCACTATATCCATCCATTTCTGGCATATGTATATCCATGAAGATTAGATCAAATTTGTCAGGGGCTTCTTGAAATTTCTCACAAGCGATAACACCATTATCAGCACAAACAATTTTAATACCTGTATAATCAAGCAATTCTATAACAATTTCACGATTGATTTCAATGTCTTCTGCTAATAACAGAGTAAAGTCTTTAAATTTATTGGTATAATTATTAGATGAGTCGCTACTATCTGAGGACTGGGTATTAATTCCAATACAGTCTTTTATACAGTCCTCTAAAATGGAATAAAAAAGCGGCTTAGGAATAAATTTATCAACGCCTGCAGCTTTCGCTTGAGATTCGATTTGAGTCCATTCTCCTACAGATATCATTATAACAATTGGAGCACCCACCTCAGTTTTTTTAGTTTTGATTATCTTTGTCAATTCGATTCCGTCCATTCCAGGCATCATCCAGTCAACAAAAATTATATTATATGGGTGTTTTTTATGCTGATTTAAATATTTCAGTGCATCATAGGCATCTTCTGCAATATCACAATTAAGTCGCATAGATTTTGCAAATGTCTTAAAATATTCTCTTACATCTGAAGAGTCATCTACTGCAAGTATTCTTAGGTCGTTCCATGTGATATTAGCTATGAGTGGTTTTGAAGAAGTTTCTTTGCATTTAGTAGATATAGTAAATATAAAGGAAGAGCCTTCTCCTAAGGTGGATTCTACCCAGATATCCCCGCCTAACAGGTTAATTATATTGCTTGAGATGGCAAGCCCTAGGCCTGTTCCTCCAAATCTCCTAGATATACTACCATCTGCCTGAGAAAAGGATTTGAATAATTTGTTTTTTTGCTCATCGGCTATGCCAATCCCTGTATCAATGACAGATATCTTGATTTTACAGATATCATTAAGACATGAGTCTAAATCCACTCTCAATGTAATTGTCCCACGTTCAGGTGTAAACTTTACAGCATTAGACAAGAGATTTGTAATAACTTGTGCTAAACGTTGTTCATCAGAATTAATAATTTTAGGCAAATTGGGATCTAAACGAACGAACAGGTTCTGTTTTTTTTCGTCAACACGAAAATTAATAACATTAGTAACACGGATTAACATTTTTTCAAAATTGAAATCCGTGTAGGATAATTCAAACTTATTAGCTTCGATTTTTGACATATCAAGGATGTCGTTTATGACTCCTAATAAATGTGATGACGCATCTTGAATTTTATTCAAACAATAATCTTTCTTTTCAATGTCATCAGCGTTCCTGCCTATACTGGTCATTCCAATTATTGCATTCATTGGTGTTCTTATTTCGTGTGACATGTTTGCTAGGAATTCAGATTTAGCTTTATTTGCTTGTTCTGCGCGTTCTTTTTCTAATGTAATATCAGTTAGATCGTGGAATAAAGCCATAGACCCATCGTTATCCCCACTTGTGTTGATCATGGGTGTGAAATGAATTGAATAATGGCGTGATATATTTAAATGAACAAATTTTATAGTTTCTTCCATTACAAGTGGTGTCTGATTTTTCAATGCATCTTTAAATACATTTGCTATTCGCTGTGTCCATTCTGGTGACGTGAATGTAGAGAAAACATCTGAAAAAGATTTGCCGTTTATCAGACTATAGTTTGAATACCCAGCAATCTTGACAAAAGTTTCTGTGCAATACATGAAATGTCCACTTTGATCAAATAGGATTATAATATCTGGGCTATTGTCAAGCAAAAGCTTCATGTATTTCTGTTGTTTAGATTTTTCGGAAATTAATACGGATTCAACACTCGCTTTAGCAATTGACATACGTTTACTGCGGTCGAGCAAAGTCTCCGCGAAATTTAACTGACGCAAGAGCTTTCTATTCTCTCTTCTTAACCGTGTCAACTCCTCGTCTGGAGTTTCACTTATGTTGTTTATGTTTTTAGTCAAGTCCATTTAGATTATGTACCTCATCAACTTAAACAAGCGTAGTATGCTTATATAGTTAAATTATGCAAGCGATTATTGTAATATTATGGTAATGATTCACTAAATTATTATTTTCATCGCAAACAGGACATATTTCCCCACCTGCATATGAGAATTGGTAATTAGAATTCTTTGCGTTTTTAGTCACGACATCAATTTCTGCAAAGGCATCAGTTAATGTAATACGTCTTATGAGGCAAGAAAAACAAATAGCTGTTTTGTCTGGATCACTAGTTATAACATTTATCATTTTTTTTGCCGTATCAAGGACGCCTTTTTCATCAACAGTAGTTAATGAAATAATTGAACCTTCTGGTATATGTTTGGCAAAAACCATATAACCTTCAGGAGTAAAAGCTATTATTCCTAATGCATATTCGGATTTCTGGCTAATGATTCGCACTATAGTATGTTTATACTCAACTATTGAGTTATGATCATCCGGATCTAATTTAAAGCCTATTGATAACATGTAATCACGTGCGGACATGTTATTAATTTGCTTAACCAAAAACCCTTCAGATTTTGAAACACAAGCATCAAAACTCTGTAGGCTTTCGTCTGGTGTTGAATAATATAAGAATTTCGGAGACACATTGCCAGCAATCAGCGCAAACGCGCATAGTGATTTAGAAACAAGCCCATTATGAGAGACAAATCCCTTTAGCAGTGAATCTCTAGTTATTGCGCAAGTTCCAAACAATGGTAAATTGTTCATGATATCAGATGCGATAGTTACACTATTGCCGAATATACCATCATAAACTGGCATATACGTAAATGCCATAACAGGGGCGCATCCATTAAGGTTTGATAATGCTTTTTGATATTTCGCCTTAAATGCATCAGTATCGCGAATATCTGCAGAAAATGCAGAAAAATAAACATCATCAGAAGTTAAGACTGTTAAGATTATAGACATTGGCTCGACAACCTTACCAGTTGTGTTAGCGCATGTGCTACAGCCAATCACATCAAACGGTAGCGCATTGCAAAGTTTAGATATAAAATGGTTGGCTTGAAAACCCTCATAAAAAGTTAAAAGACCAATCGTATTGGATAATAGATTTTCTGAAGGCTTGATTTGTTCTAAAAGATCAGATAGAGCGTATTCGAATTCATCCCCCTCCGTAGTATAAGCTGAAATTGTTTTCAACATAAAAGCTCCATAATTAAGTTAAGTGAATAGTTTTTTAAAGTAATTTTAAAATCTCATAAGATATTCTAACACATAATATTAATTTAGTCAATTGTTAATTGAATAGATATGATTTTTGAGATTATACATACAACGCAATTTAGAGTATTTAAATTTGCAAGTAGCATAATTAACAGGGGGTATCTTGTGTTTTCGAATTTAAATATCACAGTAGTAAATGTTTTGGACATGAGCAATGAGCTAGATGTCACTATTAAACGTTCTATCACGAATATATTGAAGTAATATTAGTTATGTATGACAACTAATTTGATCGCTAAACCACAGTTATACATGTTGACTTATTAAATTTTTTAAATTAAAGAAAATGTTTATTGTGCTCTCATGTTAAAGACAAACAGCTTAAGTTAGTTTATTTGCTTGGTATGATTTTTTTTAATCTTGTTGTAATAAATATACTCAATCGTTCTGTGTATTATATTTAGAACAATAACCCAACAAGTGACCGTTAAGATCATGACTAAATAGTTACGTATAAATTTATTATTGCTCCCTAAATGCCTAGCAATATTAGTAACCCATGTTAGATTTCCCTCAGAAATTGTATAAAAGTAATTAGCTCCTGGGCAAAGCCCAGAATAAACTAAAGCCATGTTAATAATATGTAATGTTGTTGTTATAAGGATAAGATTTATAATAACCTCATAAGATTTTTTTGTACTTATATGTTTTACATTGAATAATAAATACAAGATAGCCACAACTGAGTATAATATATGGGGAAGTAATTTTCCCATAACTATAGGCGAATACCATGTATACAAGTCAGGCCTAATTTCTGGACGTATAACTACAAATAAAGGTACGAGAACTGTAACATAGAGAATATATTTATTTAAAAGCTCTTTTTTCCCTTTTTTTAAAAGTGCGATTGATAAAATGAACATATTGAGATCGCAAAGAGCAATCGGCAGATTCGCAAAAATCGATTTCCAATTATATAGAACATTTACAAGCATAAAATAAAATTCAAATCCAGCGCACAGTAAAACACACGAAAAAAGTACAATCGTTTTTGTTATGTGTGTCCTATTTCTTAAAATTAAAAATAGCAAAACAAGAATAACAGGGTATAGCAGTATATATGATATATGGACAATATTGAATATTCTATACATTTTATCTCATAATTATCAAATCAAAATGATATTTTATTGTGGAAAACACATGCAATGTTGTCTATATAGTTTAACAGTTAAATAAAAAAAAGTCAATAATGAATTTAAAGTGAGTCAAATTTAACAGTTAAAGTTAATTATAGTTAATCACCAGAGTAAGTGCATTCCTTAAGAAAATCCTGCACTAAACTTGAGATGTTAAAAAAACTGCATTTAATATGAGAAAACAGAGGTCAAATTAAATATTCTTGAGGATATTACATTTTAAACATTGTACCAATTCCTTCATCACTTAGTACCTCGATTAAAATGGCATGTGGGACTCTTCCGTCTATTATAAAGACTTGATTAACACCTTGTCTAACTGCTTCCATACAGCAATTTACCTTTGGAATCATACCACCAGAAACTATTCCACAATTTATGAGCTCTTCAGCTTGTGATGGTGTAACTTCACGTATAAGTGAGCTCTCATCCTTTTGATCCTTCATTATACCCTTTGTGTCAGTCATAGATATTAGACTATATGCCTTAAGCTCGGAAGCAAGCTTTGCAGCCGCCATATCCGCATTAATGTTATATATATTACCATCAGAGTCACATCCAACTGATGAAATAACAGGAATATAACCCATTTGAAGAAGATCTAATACAGGCTTTGCATTTACTTTTGTTATATTCCCCACGTAGCCTAATTCCTCACTGATTGTTTTCGCCTCAAACAATCGAGCATCAACCCCACTTAAACTAATTGCAACTCCCCCCATATTACCTATTATGTTCACGAGGCTTTTACTGACCTTTCCAGCTAACACCATTTGGACTACTTCGACAGCATCCTTATCGGTTTTCCTAAGACCGTTTATAAATCCAGACTTTATATTCATTCGATTAAAAGTTTCAGTAATTTCTGGGCCACCACCGTGAACTAATACTACTTTTATTCCGATTTGGGCAAGCAACACAATATCACGCATAACAGAAGATTTAAGTGTATCATCTGTCATTGCACTTCCGCCATACTTTATTACTAAAATTTTGTCATTATATCTTTGAATATAAGGTAATGCCTCTATTAAGACCTCAGCCTTTTCACTAATTGTCATATGCATAAATATCTCCATGTTATGTGAAGTGTTGTCCTTTAAGTCCTATACCCACCATTTATTCGAACATACTCTTCAGTCAAATCGCATCCCCAGGCACTGGCCTTGAAATCTCCATCGTTCAAATTAATGTTAACAATAACTGTTGTGGCACTTAGAATCTTGGTAGCAATATTTTCATCAAAGTCCACCCCATAACCGTTTTTGCAGACCAGAATTGTTCCGTTTTGAGATTCAAATGAGACATCAATTTTTTCTGGATTTAGTGTTGCTCCACTATAGCCAAGTGCGCATAATACCCTACCCCAATTCGCGTCTGAAGCATTCAAAGCAGACTTTAACAATGCGCTTGAAATGACGCTTTTTGCGGCTTTGCGTGCCGACACTAAATCTTTTGCATTTATGACATCACATTGAATCAGTTTTGTTGCTCCTTCACCATCAAACGCAATTTTACGGCATAAATCTTCTGTTACTATATTGAGGGCTTTGCAGAAAATAGCATAGTTTGAATCAGTAGTAGTGATTAGATTATTTTCTGCTAGACCATTTGCTAAAATAACTAACATATCATTAGTAGATGTATCCCCATCGACACTTACCATATTGAAAGTGCCTTTTACATCATCACTTATTGCATTTTGCAAAAGGGAAGATGATATAGCAACGTCTGTTGTTAAAAAGACTAGAAGTGTAGCCATATTAGGATTAATCATCCCTACTCCCTTTGCTATCCCTCCTAAGTGACAAAGCTTACCATCTAATTCAAAAGAGACAGCGCATTCTTTAGGCACAGTATCAGTAGTCATTATGGCTTCTGCTGCATTTGTTCCACCATTAGTATTGTTTAGTCCGCTAATTAATGAGGGGATTCCTTTTTCTATTACGGATATATCAAGAGCTTGTCCAATAACTCCAGTAGATGCAATTACTACATCGGTTTTGGCAATATTAGTTGCGTCAGCCACTAACTCGCACATTTTTTCAGCAATTTCAATTCCATCAGCATTACAAGTGTTTGCATTGCCACTATTACAAATAATTGCACGTGCAACACCATTAACAATATTTTTCTTTGTAATTGTAATAGGTGCCCCCTTAATTAAATTTTGCGTATAGACGGCTGCAACGTTTGCTTGTACGTCTGAGATTATAACTGCGAGATCCTTTTTTGTTTTATTCTTACGAATGCCACAATGAATCCCATTTGCTTTGAATCCCTTAGAAACGGTTACAGACCCAGCTATTTTATTTATTGTCATTTAATTTTCCTCACTAATTATTGTTCTCTAACATTAAATCAAGACATTGAACAGCGGCACCAGCGGCACCCTTGCCTAGATTATCATAAACTGCTGTGACAGTTATATTAATATCATTGCCATTTATATAAAGCATCATATCATCCCTTGTTTTATAGTGGTCTACATACATAGCTCCACCATTACTACCGCGTTCATCGTATTTTGAAACACAAATTTTGCTGTGTTTAAAGTTATATATATTTGAATAAAAGCGTTGTAAGCTCTCAGAATTATTTATACCATTCAAATCAGCACTCGAAAAACTAATTGTTACGGCCATTCCTTGATAATAGTCACAAACGATTGGATTAAATATTGGTGGTTTATTCAATTTTGATATAAGCATCATTTCTTTAATATGTTTATGGTTTCCATTCAATGCATACATTTTGGGTGGTATGACCGTATGTCTATCAAAAGATTCATACTCTGATATCATTGATTTACCACCGCCACTATAACCTGTTAATGAAAAGCAATGGGCAGTATAATTTGAATCTACAATATTATGTGAAACAAGCGGATACATTATTGCAATAAATCCAGATGCGTGACATCCTGGAACAGAAACCCGATTTGAGTGCATTATCTTTTGTCTCTGCAGAGGATTAAGCTCAGGAAAGCCATAAGTCCAATTTTCTAGCGTTCTGTGAGCTGTTGATGCATCTAAAATACGTGCATCTGATTTTGCTAAACTAACTGCCTCAATTGCAGCCTCGTCTGGCAAGCATAATATAGAGACATCAGCATTATTAAGAAACTCAACTTTTGCAGTTATATCTTTCCTTAACTCATTAGAAATTTCAAGAATTTTGATGTTTGTTTTTTTTAATAGGCGATCCCGAATTTGCAACCCAGTTGTGCCTGACATGCCATCTATGAAAATCTTATGCATCTATCTCCATTCCAAATATTATGATAACAAAATTTGTCAAAATGTACTTTAACGCGCTTAGTATATTAAATATAGACAGATATGTCAAATAAAAATATGCATGATTTATGAGAATATGCAGAATCTATGTATATTTTATGGAGAATGTATAATAACTAGGGATATTTATTGTAATTTAATGGAAACAAAATCTACATTTATAGACTGAATCATAAAATATTGATTTGCCTGTTTTAATTGCGAATAGCAAAATTTTATACTTAATTATGTAGAAGTTTTACATTAAAGCATCGTTATAAAGGATGAAAATCATGTATTATTCGATACTCTAACATATATTTTAGATACCATTAGAGCACCAATGTCATAAATATAAACGGCTATTAGATTTCTATATATATTGCCAACACTAGCATGCCCACTAATAAATTTTCCAT
>JAIRMA010000108.1 GCA_031259085.1 Christensenellaceae bacterium | reverse complement strand
ATACTTTTCTAAGATCATTTCAGTAGGACAAATAGAGTTTTCATTATTAGATAGTTATACTCAAGATTATAAAATAGAGGTTTTTGAAAAGTTGCTTAAACTTGTAGACACAAGCGGTTGTCTTGATATAATCAAAATAGATAGACCTTTAAATTTCGACGTGTTTTCTAGTGTCTTGTTTGATAAAATAAAAAACACAACCGACCCTATTAAAGATAAAATATTACATGCCAGAATTAAACAAATTGACAGACTAAATAATGTCGAAAAACAATATAGACCGTTCTTTTATGTAGCATTTTATGATGTTAATGAAAGAAATCTCTTAGAAAACGTTGAATCCGCATGCCAATACCTACATCACTGCGAAATAGATGGTTACTCATTAAATGATACTGAAACTGTTACCTTCTTGAAATACTGTCATACTAGATTTTTTGATGAAAGAGATATAAATGAACTACCTAAAGATAAATATCTTGATTATATACTACCAAATAGTATTAAATTCACTAGCAGAGGCTATACTGTCGATGGTATAAATGCCTTCACCTACGCAATCTCAGATTTTCCAATGTCAGTTGGAAATGCATGGGGCGCGGAGCTTTTCAATATTGATAACACAAAAGTTGTAATGAAAATAAGACCAGTTGATCAGAGTAAAGCTATAAAACGTATTGATAAAGTAGTAACAGAATTAGGTAGTAGAGAAGAAAATATTAAAAAAGCAAGTGAGGTCATTTCAAATGATAGTCATCTAGAAACTATGACCTCAACTTTACAATCACTCCAAAATGAGAATGAAGTGTTGTTTGATTGTGTGTTGACAATCACAGGTTTTAACAACCACGAAGAAAACTTAAACTCGTTTAGAAAATCATTAAAACACAAAATCAGCAACGGCGGGTTTAAAGCATCTGGTTTGACTTCACAACAGTTTCAAGGCTTTCTAAATTGCAATATATCTAAGATTAGAGCGTTAAAACGATATGAACGTGGGATTAACTCATCATCACTCGCGGCCGTGTTTCCTTTCGTCACAACCTCTCTAATTGACGAACCAAACGGTATCGTGCTAGGCTGTAATAAATATCCAGTCATATTAGATATAGGTAAGCGCGACGGTGATCACACTAATTCAAATTGCTTGATATTAGGCAAGCCTGGAAGCGGTAAATCATACGCCGCTAAAACAATCATTTCTAATTTGTATGCAGATAATTGGAAAGTCTATGTCTTTGATGTAGAAAATGAATTCTCAACGATCTGTAATAGTGTCAATGGCTCTAAAATCGATGTTGGATCCGCTACACACGGGCGAATCAATCCATTCCATATATACGGATTATTAACAGATGATGGAAATAAAGCCACAACCGAAAGCGTCTTTAATAATCATTTGATAGCACTTGAAAGCTTTTTTAAAATCACTCTAGATGGAATTTTACCAGATACTCTAGAGTATATAAATAACTTGATAGTCGAAACTTATACCTCAAGAGGTATAACAGAAAAAACCGACTGTACTGAATTAGAGGCAAACGCGTTTCCAGTCTTTGATGACCTCATGTGTTTAATAAAAACTAAATTAGCACAGGCTGGTAATAACTCAAATCCCATCATAGTACAAAACCTACAAAGAGCAGAAACTTATATATCAAAATTTGCAGAGGGCGGACGATACTCATCAATATGGAATGGTTGCTCATCTCTAAAAACCGATCAACAATTCACTGTCTTTAATTTTCAGTCCCTGCTTGCAAACAAAAATCAGATCGTCGCAAACGCCCAAATGTTGCTAGTTATGCGATTCCTAGAACAGGAAATTATTAATACCAGAGATAAAAATAAGAACTTAGATGATTTAATACACACAACAATTATAGCTGATGAAGCTCATGCCTTTACAGATCCTAAATTCCCAATAGCACTTGACTTCCTTTTTCAAATGGCAAAAAGAATAAGAAAATACGCAGGTGCTCTATTCTTTATAACTCAAAACCTCGGAGACGGAACTGCAAATCAAGAAGTCTCTAGTAAAACACAAGCAATATTTGCAAATTGTCAATACTCTTTTATATTCAATTTACCCCCACAGGATATACAAAGATTAGTCTCTCTATATGAAAAATCAGGAGGTATAAATGAAACCGAACAACACGCAATAACTAATAACACACAAGGCACCTGCTTCCTAATATCCGCAACTAAAGAACGAACAAGCTTTACAGTTGTAGCAACACCCGAAGTAGAAGAACTGTTTATTAGAAATGATGAAAAACGTCTATAGAATAAATTTTAATTTAATAATAAGGAGAATAATATGTCAATCGTTTCAAAAAAGAATGTACCTGTGCCATATAGTCTAGAACTCGAAAAATCATTGCTTTGTTGCTTCTTGATTGATCCTAGTATCGTAGAAATAATCTGTGAAAAATTGATACCTGATCATTTTTTTGTTGAGAGACACAAAACGATATTTAAAGCCATTCAAGAATTGTATAACAATGGAAAACCTGTGGATTTAGTAACTGTCAATGACCAGTTGGAAATGACAAAAAAAGCTGAGGTTGATATATTTGATTATTTATACTATCTGACTAATTTTATTCCTTCATCTGCTAATTACGTATATTATTATAATCAAATTCATTCATGCTATTTGTTAAGACAATTTATAAATGCCTGTGAGGAAGGTATTAGAGGTGCCCATAATAAAGAGGATATTTCTATACTAATAAATAATTTTAATCAGGAAATTTCAAAAATAGAAGATTTTAATAAAACAAGTACATCACATCATTTGTCATACCATGTGGATAATATAATAAATGAACTTAATACTCAAAAGCCAGATAAATCAAATGTCTTGTTGACAGAATTTGAAAATCTTGATAATGCAATAAACGGTTTTAGAAAAGGAGATTTAATTGTCCTAGCCGCGCGACCATCAGTTGGTAAAACCTCTTTTGCATTGCAAATTGCTTACAATATTCTATTAAAAAAAGATACGTCATCAAATGCAAAGGTGGGCGCCTTTTTTTCTATAGAAATGAATGGTCAAATACTAAGTAAACGTATTATAAGCGCAAATTATGATGTGCCCATGAAAGATTTAATAAACTCAGCGGTGCAGTCTTGTGACCAGGCCAAATTATGGGGCGCAACACTACAGTTAAAAAGAAGTAGATTTTATGTCGATGATTCTGAAACACAAACACCAGCTTCAATAAAATTTAAATGTCAACAGATAAAAAGAGAACGAGGACAAATAGATTTAATCATAATTGATTATTTGCAACTCCTACAAACTAATGTCAATTCACAATATAAAGGTAATAAAGTTCTAGAAGTAGCAGAAATTACTAGACAACTTAAAATGCTTGCAAAAGCTTTTGATTGCCCTGTGTTGCTCCTGTCACAATTATCTAGAAATATTGAAACACGCGATTTAAAAGATAAAGAACCAAAACTTAGTGATTTAAGAGATTCTGGTGCTATTGAACAAGATGCAGATATGGTTTTGTTCTTATCTAGAAATGAAAATAAAAAATCAAAAGGTAACATAATTCTCTCAATCGCAAAAAACAGAAATGGTCCATTAGCAAATGTTAAGTTTAATTGGATCGGAGAATACGTAAAATTTGTAGAGTGTGATGAAAATACATAATTTATATAGTCTCTTTAAAAGGGTAGTGTGATTAAATCACCTACCCCTCTTTTGTGTTTTGTTTTTCATTGGTATATCGTTTGTTTTTATAACTCTAATCATGTAAAATAATATTGCTGATTAAAGTTTATAAAGGAATAATGCCATGTTAAAAAAAAAATTCAATCCTAAACAAAAAGAAAAAGCTGTTCTAGCATTAATAAAAGGTAATGTTTCTATACATAATGTTTGTAAAAAATATAAGTGCTCAAGATTTAGTCTGTGGAGATGGAAACATTTGTACGACGGAACTCAAAAAAGTCTTGAAAATAAATCACAACGCCCATTAACACCACACCCTAATTCACAAACACAAGAAGAAATGTCTAATATATTAACCGTGTTAGATCAACACCCAACCGCTGGATATCTTGAATTATGGGGGATTTTAAAGAATGATTATAATTACACTAGACATTATATGACCTTAATAAAATATATACGAAAAAATAATTTAAGACCATTTCAAGAAAAAAATAAATATATACCACAAAGATACGACACGCCAATTATGCTAGCACGTAAATTTCAATTAGACGTTAAATATGTGCCTCTACATTGCTATAAAAACAACGAAAATAACACCAAAAGGTATTATCAGTATACTATTATTGATGAAGCAACTAGAGAGCGTTTTATGCATGCTTATACAGAATTAAGCGCTGCCAACTCCTGCAATTTTATACACAAAGCAATCAACTACTTCGGATATATTCCAGATGTTATTCAAACAGATAATGGATCAGAATTTACTAACAGTAGAAAACGAAACAGCACTAAAATTCATATGGTTGATGCCTTGCTTAACTCACTTAATATTAAACACCAATTAACAAAACCTTATACACCAAGACATAATGGAAAAGTAGAAAGATCACATAGGAAAGATAATCTGTATTTTTATAAGTATCTTACATTTACTGATATATATGATTTAAATAGACAGTTGTATGCATGGAGAGCCCGCTATAATAAAATACCACTAACTGTATTCAAAAATGAGTTTGGTAAATCTACCATGCAGTCGCCTGTTGAAAAAAGAATTGAATTATTAAATAAAATAAAGTTAACAGGCAATGTCGATCATGTGCGGTTTGTTAATAACTAAATAATTCAATACCTAATCAATACAAGAAATATATTAATATAAACTAAATTTGAGTTTGCATTTTATTAATGCGACTAGACTTCCTATACTCAATTTTTTAAAATAGACTACTTTATAACAACATTATAATAAAAATATTATAGCTAAAATGGATCGAGCTC
>JAIRMA010000066.1 GCA_031259085.1 Christensenellaceae bacterium | reverse complement strand
CCCCTGAATTTGAAGTGATTATGTCATCTGCTAATTTTTGCTTATCTACTAAAATGCTATCTATTTTTTCTTCGACTGTGCCTGTGGTAACAAATTTATGAACAATAACATTCTTAGTTTGCCCTATTCTGAATGCTCTATCCGTTGCTTGATTTTCTATAGAGGGATTCCACCATCTGTCAAAATGAACAACGTGATTAGCGCTTGTTAAATTTAAGCCTACGCCACCTGCCTTGAGAGATAAAACCATGAAAGGTATATATTGTGAATTGAACTTTTCCACAATTTTCCCGCGCTGCTGAGGTGTAACTCCACCATGTATAATCAATCCGTCTCGACCAAAGATAGTTGATAAATAATCATGTAATGGTTCACACATCTCTCTAAATTGGGTAAACACCAAAACACTCTCATGTTTATCGCGAATTGTCTCGCAAATTTCAGCAAGAGCTTCAAATTTTCCAGACTCAGCTGGGTTAAATTCACCCAATCCAGAGTAATGATCTGGGTGGTTACAAAGTTGCTTGAATTTCATCAAGGTAGATAATATTATGCCATTGCGTTGAAGTATAGAATCACCAGTTTTTGCACTTTCTAGCTTTTTTTGAAGGTCTTTTACAAGTGATTGATATAAAATAACTTGTTTCTTTGTCAATGTAGTATATTCTGTGATCTCAATTTTATCAGGTAAATCGGAGATAACATTCTTATCAGTCTTTAGACGTCTAAGTATAAATGGCGATACAATATCACGTAATTTAGTATATTTATCTGGTTGATTCTTTAGCTTTGTTGTAAATGTCGTAAATTCATTAATGTTCCCCAACATTCCCTTATTTAGAAAATCGAAGATACTCCACAAATCCGCGAGTTTATTTTCTATTGGTGTTCCAGTCATTGCTATACGTGATTTTGATGGTATAAGTTTGACGATTTTTGTTGATTTGTTATTTGCGTTTTTAATTGCCTGTGCTTCGTCTAAAATTATTAGATCCCACGTGATTTTTTTGAGTGCATCTAGTCTAGTTGCCATTCCGTACGTGGTTATAAACAGATCGGCATCGTCAATATTAATATCACGTGATGTGCCGTGTAAAGTACTAACTCTTAGGAGCGGCGCAAATTTTGATGCTTCCTTATTCCAGTTCACGATGAGTGAAGCAGGAACTATTAATAATGTTTTATAATTATCTGCACGTAATTTATCTAAATAAGCTAAGACCTGGATTGTCTTTCCTAAACCCATATCATCTGCTAACAACGCACCGAATCCTAGTTTGTTATTGAAATCTAACCAGTTTAATCCAAGTTGCTGATAATGTCTAAGCTGTCCACAAAACTCCGTGTCAGTTTGTATATCAGATAGTTTAGCAGGCTCTTTTAATTTATCAATTATGTCAGTAAGCCATTCATTATTTGAGATTTCAACTATATCGTCGTCATCAGATTTGTGTAACTGTTTTATCCCTGACATTAGTTGTAGCCCTTCAGCTAACGAATACTCAGTATTTCTAATTTGATCTAATTGCTTCAATAATTTTGTTAGTTTATCGTGATTTACCTCAACCCATTTTCCTTTTATTCTGGCTAATCCAGAGGAATAGTTTAGAATATCTTCTACTTCAGATTTTGTTAATTCAACATCACCTAAATATATTGTTGGGGAAAATTGAATCAGCGCAGAAGCGCCTAATCTGCTCGGACCATTGGGCCCTATTTTAACTGTTAATCTAGTACGCCTTTTTTTCTTCCAAAAATTAGGAACACGACATATAATACCGCAGCTCTCATAGAATTCCACCTCACATAAAAATTTATAAGCATCTTTTGAATCAAACATAAGAGGGTGAAAAAGCTCGCCACTTTGTACAAGCTCAGACAAAAACCCGCTGTTATCTGTTGCTTTGCTCACCGTAGATAGGAGATCTAATAAGCCATTAGGGTCGTTTTGAAATTCTTTTAGGGCTTGACCTAGGGGTATATGTGAGATAGTTTTCGTGTGTGATGTTTTGTTATCTAAAGCGGCTTTCGAATAAGTTGCTATGAATGCAAAGGGGGAAGTTCCATCTTTGTTCTCCGCTAGATGAAAGAACACACGTCCAACCACATTTATAGATGTATTCTTCTCATTTATATAATCTTCTACTGACCCTTTATACTCCGATAAATCATTATTAAATACATCTCTAAATTTATCCCATATATTTGAAATCCAGTCGCTTGTAACATATTCCATCCCCAAACAAAATGGTAATATTGAAAGCAATTGATTTATGGTATCAGGAGCTATTTCCTGAGCTACTCTAGTGAAATTAATAGCGGGATCATGGATAACAGAATCAATAAAACTTTTAGCTATGGACAATAAGAAATTATGTGCAGGGTCATCTGATGTTTCATTATTAAAAGCCGCTAAATAAAGCTCTTTAGGTGTTAATTCACTAAAAGTGTCAAGCTCGCCCGTGTCAATTTGATAACCAGATGGAGCAAATAATATAGTTCCGTGCATATAGTATCCTTAAATGCAATCGAAGCAGTAATGATGCATAAGATCACATATTCTTTCTAACGGTATTTATTATTTAGTACAAAACTTAAAATTAATGTAACCATTGAATTGCTTAAGTAATTGCTGTTGATAAGTTTTAAGCGATACAATTCGAAGATAATCACATAATTTAGTTTTAATTAGACAATGTTATTAATAATAATCAAAATAAGTATATTAGTCAAGAAAAGATCGAATGATTAAAATATCTATATTTCCCTAGATAGAAATTCTAGCTAGGAGATTATCAGCCATTATAACACCCATTACTGATGCCATCATTAATCCTCTAGTTAATCCTCCCGAGTCCCCTAACACGTATAAATTTTTGATGTTAGTCATAAATGATTTGTCTACATCGATTCTATTTGAATAGAATTTAATTTCTGGGGCATACAAGAGCGTTTCATTTCCAGCAAAGCCTGGGACAATGTGATCCATCGCTTTTATAAAATTGACTATGTTTAGCATGGGTCTAAAAGGTATTGCACTAGTTATGTCTCCAGCGACCGCATCAGATAAAGTAGGTGTTATATTAGATCTTATAAGCTCGTGACTCCATGTGCGTTTACCTTGGATTATGTCTCCATATCTCTGAACTAATATTTTCCCATCACCTAACATGTTTGCCATTTCAGCTACTTTTCTTGCGTAATCAATTGGTCGATCAAAAGGGTCCTTGAAGTTATGTGAACTTAATATAGCGAGATTTGTGTTATCGGATTTATGGTCCTTGTATGAATGACCATTGACGATTGCCAGTCCATCGTCATAATTCTCTTGAGAGACAAAGCCTCCAGGGTTTTGACAAAATGTCCTAACTTTATCATTAAATGGTGGTATATAACCGATTAATTTCGACTCATAGAGTGCGTTATTAATCTCTTCCATTATTTCATTTCGTACTTCTACTCTAACCCCAATGTCTACAGTACCAGCGTGGTGGGTTATGTTATAATTTTTGCACATATTACTTAATCTGCCTGCACCATTTCTGCCAGTAGCCATTACTATTGTATTTGCCGTGTATTGTGATTTAGTATTGTTAAGAACATTTCTGACAATGATACCTTTACATTCATTATTAGTGACTAACAAATCATCACACAAATGATTAAAGAACAACTCAATACCGTTTGACAGCAATGTATCTTCGATTTTTAAATATAATTCTCGTGCCTTTTCTGTGCCAATGTGTCTAATTGGGCAGTCAACAAGTTTTAGTCCAGCAAATATAGCACGCTTTCGAATATCTTTTATTAGATCCAGATTATCTATACCTTCTATCTTTGTATCTGCACCATATTTTAGATAAATCTTATCAGTGTAATCGATTATAGATTTGACCTTTTCGTAATCAATATGATATGGTAAGTTTCCACCTACTTCTGGGCTTAGTGATAACTTACCGTCAGAAAAAGCACCAGCTCCTGAGAATCCAGCGGTTATATTACAGAATGGTTTACAATTTACACATTTATTCGTATGAATCTTGGGGCAATGTCTTTGTTTTAGACTTTTTCCTTGTTCAAATATTGCAATTTTAAGTTTTGACTTTTTAATTAATAATTCCAGAGCAGTAAAAATACCAGATGGCCCCGCCCCAACTACAATTATATCGTAATCAGTATTTGACATCCTACCTCCAATCAAAGAATAGTTGTAGTGACTAAATTTTACATCTCCCACATTAAAATTGAAAACTCTATATTGGAACTATACTGCGTAAGCTTCTGTTAAGACGTATACTAATCTGTCTTCTACGATTTTAACTGGCACATGAATGCTATAATTTGAACTACTAGAATTCAAACTACCTTTTATTTGAAAATCATTTGGAGTGTACCAAATGTTAATGCTTTTACCAATGGGTGCAGTATTCTTAGTTATTTCAACTTGAATACACTCTTGTTCGGTAACTTCTAACTCTTTTTCATTGCTAGAAAAACTAAACTTTATTTTAGTTCGTTCTGACTTAGCCGTTAAGCTTAAATCTATTAGGCGCCCTGTTGTAGGGTCAATTACTGATAGTGTTTTAGAAAAAGCATCTTCAGTAGATAATTCTGAATAAGCGCGGACTAGATTATATAATATTTCATTGGGTGCGACATTGTCTTTAGCTTTAATATCAGATTTAGCTTCCCCGTTTATATTTATTTTATACTTGCCATTATCAAGATAAATTATTGTTTCGTAAGGAGTTATATCTAGTGAATTGTCATGGATTTTTTTATATGACGCAACAACATCAAAAGCATCAAATATACTTTCTGTTTCCATTATAATATTATCATTAATATCTTTAGCAATTTCTTTGTATCTAAAGCCCTTAAGTACGTTCGTGGAGATTTTAAAAGTCTTATTGGGAATTTTGTCTATTGTATAATCTCCAGCCGTTAGTTTTTCAATGGAAGTCTCAAATGTGCCAATTTTAGCATTTTTATTAGCAGAATCTTTAATATCATATTTCAATATTTCAGTAGATGCCCATGAGACACCAGGGACAGGAACATTACTAGAGCAAGCTGTAAAAATAAATATTGTTGCAACTAGAACTACTAAAAGAATTAAGCTTAAGATTATTTTTTTCATAAGATGTCCTTTAAACTACAGATGACTAATTTTACACAAAACAGGCATAAATGTCAAATCAATTGCGTCTATTGTGCTCCATTTCCCATTGCAATTAATTATCATAGTAAGTGTAGTTCCTTAAGAAAATCCTGCACTAAACTTGGATACCTTAAAAAAACTGCATTTAACATGAGAAAATAGAGGTTGATTTTCATTATTAATAAGTCTTTTGAAAGTTGTGAAATTTGAAAAATTGTGTGATATAACATTAGAGTTATATAATTCATAAGGCATAATATTGTCTAAAGATGAAATTTATAGGTCTAAAGACCTTAATGATTCAGCTTATTACGGAGCTTAGACTGAAACTGAACATCACACAATATCCAACGGATGATTCCAAAACACCAACAATTCCAGTGGATAATAAATGTAAGCATCTTACTCTTTATCAAAGGATTATCCTTCATACGGTTGCCCTAGAATAAGGTGGGGGAGCTGTTTAGAGCCCCCCCAGGTATTATGAAATTTAGCAAGCATATTTTGTTAAACAGGATTAAATTATAGCCTTATCGACCAAACGCAAGCCATCGCAATCATATTCACCGTCTGAGTATGTTGTTATGACAGTGCCGCCTCGTTGCGCAGTTTTCTTGTAAATCCCAACATAGGCAATATAATCTATACTTAAACTGTAGGTTAATCGTATATATGTAGTACCACTACCCCCGTTATAATCTATAGAAAAATTATTCAAATGGTCGTGCCCCGTGAATATACCCTGGGTGCTTCCTAAATACAATACAGTTTCGAACACTGCATCTTTCCCTTTTGCAGAATAGACAATCACTCCAGTTTCACCAGCTTTTCCAAAATTGTATTTAACATTTTCCGTATCGCTATATCCAGCATTTACGTATTCATACCATGCTGTACGATATTCGTACAATGGGATATGAAAAAACAATAAAGATTTAATCATATCCACTTCGCCTTTTTCTTTATTTAATTCATTGAGCCTTAAGATCTCTTTTTTGTACCATGTAATCTGATCATCATGTATATTATCATAATTTGTTGTAAATCCAGTTATATAGGAATTTGAATCTACCAAAACAATGGACTGGGATATAACGCCATCAGTTCTTTTTACATTTATAATATAATTACCATATCCAAAGATGTCATCTGGACCAGCCATATATAAGCAATACTTATGTTCAGCTGATTCATAATAATCAGATATTGTTTTTCTATCATAAAAAGCGTATGAATCGGAATCGTGATTTCCAAAAGCCACCGCCCAATAAACCCCAAGACTTTCCATCGCTTGGACGAACAATTTAGTGGATGTCATGTTATTAAGGTTGGTAGTCCTGAAAAAATCGGAATATATCATATTACCAGTTATTATGACTAGATCTGGTTTTACGTATGTCACCATATCACGAATGGCATTAATAGCCCACAGGTCAGTGAGTACGGTCACAAATCCACCACCAAAATGGGTATCAGTCAATTGTAGAATTTTAAACTCCTCATCTGTCGTAAATGTCCAATAACCAGTTTCCTCATCAATCTCTGGAACTAGTACATTTTCTTTAACCACAGGATCTAAATTGAGTGCATGTGAGAAATTTGCCTTATACCCAACAGTTGCAACTACTGTCCCAGCAGTTGTTGCAATAACAAGAGTAGCTACTAAAATCAAAGTGATTTTTAGTATGATTCTGCCCCAATCACCCTTCCGTCTTCTGGGGCGTTTTGTCTTTATCGCGTTCATCGCGACCTCCCTTTATGCATATTTTGATTTCCAATTCAAAAAGATTTTGAATTTCCGCTGTTATTTCATCAATGACAGTCTTTATTGTATTAAGATCAACTCCTAACTCAAACTCAACTGTCACTAATGCAGTACGGCGGCCGATGCCATAATCATAGATTTTTATATTCTCAACTTGTGAGATGTAAGTATGTCTTATTATTTTCTCATATATTTTATTAGTTGTCTCATCGTCAATTTTATCGCCTAAAATGGCAATAATGTTTTCCTTAAATAATTTAATGCCTCCTATAATTATTATAACGCTAAGTATTATCCCAAATATTCCATCCAATCTGAGTTGAGTATAAACAGTCAGACTAAATCCAATAAGGGTCATTATTGTTATCCCAAAATCTAACCAACTATCAAACTGTGCAGTCTTCAAGACCCCGGAATTGATTCGTTTATTGTGATATTTAAACCAAAATCCCAACAACAACTTAGCTAAAGCAGTGATAGCAATTATCGCAAACCTAAGCCAAGTGAATGATATAGGATATGGATAAAAAATTCTATCAATAGATGAATATGCAAAGTAAACACCAGTTCCTATCAGCAAGACCGATAAAATAAATGAGGATAGATACTCAAGTCTACCAAATCCTTCTGGTAATCTTTCCGATGGATCCTTTGTCATTAGAGCAAAGCCTAGTACTGCAATTGATAAACCTATACCATCCATGAAGTTATGTACAGAATCTGATAATATAATAATACTGTTAGATCTTAATCCAACGTAGAGTTTAACAGCTGACAGAACAAAGTCAACGATAATGCCTACCGAACAAACGATTATGCTATAAAAGATCCTCTTGGTTTTACTCATGTTGATTTATTCCCCGTATTACTATTCTGACAACTTAATTAAATCTCTCCAAATTTTAGCCCATCGCAATTTAAGAAGCAATGATATTTTGACATCCTTATAAAACGACGTCAAATTCAATAAAACTCTTTTTGCAATCTCATACCTAAAAGTTAGTGGTAATTCTATTGCGTGAGTTTCAGCATATTTTAATGCTTGTGTTGTTAAGCTTTTGCCTTTTGGATCAAATTTAAAATTCGTTCCTAAAAAACTACGGACATATTTTCTAGCAGAAATCTCTAGATAATCAAATGGGAGTAGATCCTCTATAAGTTCAGCCTTTTTCTTGTAATCCGAGACTGATCTAATTTTTTGTGGTGCGTTTTTATAGATTGTCGATAATAAACGTTCTTTTATTTCTATCCCGGTCTCATCAGACGTTAAAAAAACAGCTGGCAGATCATCACCGTCACAAAACATTTCGGTAATTGCATCTATGCCATCCTCTCCTGTGGAAAACACTGAGGTTTGAAAAACAGTACGTAGTAATCCCCTTGAAAAGAGTATATTTTTGATTAGTGATAGATATGCTTCATCAGCATCTGTTAAGACAATTATAGGAAGACACGCAGACAATGCTTTTTCAGCGATGTACAAACCTAGTGATGATTGAATAGGGAATAGTGATAACTCATTGGTTCTAGATTCTTCTATAACCAATCGCTTTTTTACTTTGGTGTGCCCAGTTATGTCCTTAAAAACAACTCTAACGTCATTCATATGAGTGACTGGTATCATGTATGATGAATGAGTATTATATAATACCTGTGACCTAGTGCCTACCTTTAAAAGATAATTTGCGAGCTTTCGTTGTGTGACTGAATGCATAGCAGCACCAGCCTCATCAAACATCAGGAGTGAATCATCGTTATCTGATATACCAGTGATAGAAAACGTTAAAAAATGAGCAAAGAATCGTCTAAATCCAGTACTTCGGTTTTCAAGATAATAGGGCTTTTGTGTGTTTCTATCAATGATCTTTATAATAATCCCACGCTCATAGCCTTCAAAGCCAATAATCACATCATCTTTTCCCCAGCATTCTAAAAATTGTTCATTAAGTCGTTCAAATCCACGTTCGACTCGGCGTTTAAATAATGGAACCTTATCAAACACATTTCTGAAATCAATATTTCTGTTTGCTGTGTTTAGAGAAATTTCTGCCTCTGCAATGGTCTTAATTAAATTGCTTTCCCAAATGTCCAAACAAGTTAAAAGCCTACTAAACATAGATTCAGCATCAGTTAGTGTATTATCTGCATATGCCCCAGTTAATTTTAACGCTAGTGTTATAAAGTCGATCCTATTAGAGACCTCCGTCACTTCCTGGTAATATTGCAATTTTGGAATATGTGATAAAATACATTTCAATGCATCAATCTTGAAATCACATGGAAATTCGTCTAATAAGTCTATATCATATCTGCCAGCGTAATTTCTAGATATCATGACAGTTTCGCGACTTCTGAAACCATGATAGATCTTTTTCAATTGCTGATTTATAACTTCGTTTAGCAAAAACTCAGCCCTGATAAATATTATGTCCTCGATATTATTATAACACTCTTCATACTTATCGATAGGGAAATCGGCTTGTATATTTATTTCAGCAATGCGATAGATGTCTGGCCGTGTTTTTGCCATAATTGCCAATAATTCAGGTGGCATGAGTTTCATTATTGCAAAGAATAATGTAGTTTTACCAGATTCATTATCTCCTGCAAAGATGGTGACATCTTTACAGTCGATCCAATCACTATCACTAACTGATCTGAAATCTGTAACTTTAAATCTAATCAAGCGCATTAGTCTGTCCCATCCTTTAATTCTTCTGATATGCTCTTGCCATCTACAATCGAGTTAGTATTAGCATTTGTATTTTTCGGATGCGAATCAATAGTCGATTTTATGTTATCAAGTGGTTGAGTTATTTTTCCTCTCCTAATTCTTTTATATAACAAATAGTTATATACATCATCATTTTTAGTTGATGTGTAAAATCCAAGTCTTTTAAGAGCAACTTTTCCCCTAGAATAACCAATGATGAGCACAAGCATAATAGATATAACCACAATTGCTAAAGATAATAGTCCAAATATTAGAGGCAGATCAGGTTTTTTAATAGTAAAGTTAATTTCTCGGGCATTACCTGCCTGATCAAACACGATTATATTATAGACGCCAGGTTTTGTGAAAACTGCTGTATTATGTTCATCAAACTCAACATCTATAGAGTTTTTGTTTAACGTAGCAACGGTGTCTGCTTTTACGAAATCCACAGCACTTATTTTAACGTCATCATAGTATACCATATAATTAGAAGGTCCATATATAACAGGCTTTGTTTTATCTAGGAATGCCACATCTACTAAATATATATCGGACTCAACATTTGCTAAATTTTTTGCAAAGAACCTATAAATACCTGGTGAGCTTAAAAGCGCGTCAGCCCATATATTTGCAATATTAGAATCAGGGGTGTAATAGTAAACTGTGACTTCACTCTCCCCTGTATGTTTGACTTGCACATCAAGGTCAACATCATCTTTGACCCATGTAGTAGGATTGCCTGTGATGCTCAAAGTAGGCACTTTTATATCCACGTACGTCCTATATTCCTGAGGATTAATGTATTCTAAACCTATTCCACTCACAGCTTTAAATCGCAATGTTACGTTATTAACAGTTGGTACGTAATTAAAAACTGGAGATGATAAAATTCTAATCCAGTCACTGTTTTGAGCGTCTGGATACAATATCTGATAATAATAATCACATCCACTGTTTGGATAATTAGACTGCAAAAAAACAAACTGTGATGATACGTCCCACAATGGGGGGTGATCTATCAATGCAGCTCCACTCTCCACTGCAATCTCAAAAGCAGGGATAACACAATCAGCATAATAATTAAAATAGGAGGTAGTACCAACATTATTTTCTATTAAAAACCAATAATTTCCAGGAATCGTTATGTCGAAATAAGATGAATTAGTGATGAGGCTTTCGATTTGACCATTAGGCGTTAGAACTTTTAAGGATTTAATACCAGTGATACTACTACCTATGGTATAGCTAATTCTATAATCATCCGCTTGTTTTAACAATTTGAAATCAGTGATAGTTGGATTCCCATCGATATAAAAAGGGCTGGAGTATTGTGAGTGTGTTAGACTCAACTGATTGTCTATAACAGTACTAACAAGTAAGTAACTTCCGTTTATCGAATAGTCAATAATAAAAGTATTAGTGCCAATATCAAGAGCTGTCCAGTCTGAATCTGACGAAGAAAATTTATAGACATAATAATCATTAGAATTATTTGGTAGACCAGATAATGTAACTATAGAATATGCGTAATATGTATGGTTATTAAATAGGGTGGAGGTAGGTGACATCTCAACGTCAATGGTTATTGTTAATTCATCAGCTTTTGCTGTGGGCATATTTAAAAATACAAGAGTTATTATTAAAGTAATAGCCATTATAAATAACACAAACCATAATATAAATATAGGTTTTGATTTTTTTACCATAGTCCTTCAATCTACCCTTTGCAAATTAGTAAAAAAAAGCTAGCGAAAAGCTAAACTCTCGATGTTTCAAATTGATGGTTGATATAACTACATTTTTATATAAGAACCAACAAAACGACAGCTATCTATAAATATATAATAGAACAATTGATGAGATCAAAATGAGAGAATCCATTAATTGAACTAACGTATAGATTATACACTTTTTAGGGATAATTATCAAGAGAAATTCAAAATTTCATATTTAGTTTAGTAAATATTCTTGACAAGCAATTTTCAATAGTTTATTAGTCCTAAAATTCAATGGGTAGTTTTATTAATAAATCCCAAATTTAAGATTCAGAAATCGAAATTTGCAGGATCTGGACCAGTTCTGTGATTGCTATTGAGATCATATATCAAATCCATATCAGCATCATCTAGTGTAAAATCGAAAATTTTCGAATTTTCAGCGATACGCTTTTGATTAACAGATTTTGGGATTACTGTAGTTTGCCGTTGCAAATGCCATCTCAGAACTATTTGTGTAGGTGTTCTTGAGTATTTATCCGCAATTGACAAAATAACAGGATCACTAATTATTGTACCTCTACAGATCGGCGCCCATGCTTCTGGGGTGATGTTATGCTTTATGCAATAATCTATTAAGGACACGTTTGTTAAATATGGGTGTGTTTCAATTTGATTTAGCGCGGGGACTATGTTGCATTTAGGTAGCAGATTATCTAATTGTGGGATTAAAAAATTAGAGACGCCCAAAGCTTTAATCAGTTTTTTGTCTAGTAATTTTTCCATTTCACAATACGCTGCAACGTATTTATCAGGGACTGGCCAGTGCATTAGATACAAATCAATATAATCTGTGTTTAAGAGTTCTAAACTCCTCTCGCATGCTTCTAAGATTTTACCAGAGCGTATATCGGTATTCCAAATTTTTGTTGTTATAAAAACATCCTTGCGTTTTAATCCGCTGTCTATGATTGCACGGCCAACGGCTTCTTCGTTTTCGTAAAGCGATGCTGTATCAATACGCCTGTAACCTATATCAAGTGCACTACGAACCGCGTCATAGGTCTTTGACCCAGATTTATAAACACCTAATCCTAACACTGGTATCAATAATCCGTTATTTAAGGTTATTCGAGAATCAATTCTATCTAAATTAGTCATATCATATTCTCCATAGTTTTATATATAATTCTCAAGACTATTCTTGATCACTTGATGACACTTCTACGAATATATCATCAATCACAGTAATTGTACTTGCTCCACTCTCAATCAAAAATGCTGTGCCTACGAGTGTCTTTAAGTGCTCAGTACTAGTAGACGCACTCGCTGCATATGATGCCTCTCTTGTTGCATTGATGGGAGGGTTAAATACAATTGAGCAATAATACCAGTCAGCTAACGCACCATGAGCATCCGTAGTAAAATTATAATTATTAGAGTAATTTTCATAGTGCGGATCAATATAAGTGTAAACCACCAATTGCTTTAGTAGCTTTGTTATTGATGTGGGGGTAAGTGCTACAAGAAAACTTTGTTGATACCCATAATATTCGGTCACTATATTGTTCTCTTTTAAAACGCGAATACATTCGATCATCGTGTCTGCTGGTCGATTATTAATTAAGGGTGTATTATTCCATCTTGTGTATATATCTTGTGCACTAATGGAGTTGATAGTTCCATCATCGTTTTGAATGCCTGCGCCAAAGAACGGATCAAGCATTGCATATCTATTAGGAATTGCGCGCGATGGAATCTGATTTACACGTACTAATTCAGTTATTAAAAACAAGCCAGGTGCTGTTAATTGCCCACCCATAGAGTGACACGCAAATCGTATTTCTGAATTTCCAAAGCTGTCTGGTAAAAAACTAACTGCACGCGCATATTCTGCTGCAAAATGTTCTGCTAGACAATATTCAGAAACACTTTCGCTATAGCTACCTTTAGGATATTTAAACCTGAGTCCCACATCTGTATCTGTAGACCATATCTTTTTTTCAATATTAGCATAAACAATTGATTCAGATGCAAATCTGTTGTAATGGAACATCCCAACATTCCATCCAGCATCTAACCAAAGTTTGACGAGGGAAACTCCTCCAGTCAATCCAAATTCTACAGAACCAGTTGAGGCTATAGATCCCATCAACCAGAATGTAGTTTTTACTTTATGTCCATCAGTCATCATCCCGTGTACCATGATGATTGTGGGTTTAGCTGGGTCTATAAGACTAGCACCAGCTTCACTATCTGCCGCAACCTCGACGTGTGAATTTGTTGTATTGTTCCAATATGCCCAAAACAAGCCCTGATCCTCAAGTTCAGGATAAGTGTCAGTATCGAATTTAACTAGGTTTGCATAATCAACATAACTTGTTGCACTTAATACACTTAAGTTTTGTTGGTCAATGTTTGGATCATCTGTATCATCATTACAAGATGCTAAATTTATTACAGAAATACAGACTAAGACGAGAAAACTGATAAAAAAGAGAATAGTTTTTTTACTCATGATTAACTCCCAAAGTTACAAAGCAAGATTCCTAGTTAAACAAGATAAACTCTGTATTATAATTATAACAAAAAATTAAAAAAAATCAATAGTTTACTTGAAATTCATTATAATCATACACAAAATTATCCATATAATAGGAATGGTTAACAATTATTTATAATGGAAATGAAGGTCACAAATACAATTATTGTAACAAATTGAAACGTTAATGAATAAGAGACATAAAAAATGGAAATATCTTTGATTTATAATAACTAATCAAAATCAATAATAGGTATTTAACAGAGGCTTTACGTTGCCCCATCACAAATATTTATTGACAAAATTCCAATTTCATAGTATCATATTTATGTAAAAACATAAGGATTTGCAATGGCTAAAATTAAGACCGAAAAAGAGGTATGCGAATATCTAGTAAAGCTTACAAAAGAAAGAGGCTTAAGCAGAGCGGATTTGGTTGATTATATTGCCAAACAACGTGGGACTTCGCATGCAAATCGGGAGAGTATAAAAAATGACATAGCCAAGCAGGTTTCTAACTGGTTTGATAAAAAAGACAGATACCCAAGCACACAATACATTTATTATTTGGCTACTGCATTGGGTGTTACAATAGAGCATCTTTTACTTTGTGAGGAAATAAATGAATCTCTAAATGACGAACAAAGTCCTACTTTAGCATCGATTGCAAAAATAACCGATCCTGAGCAGGTTAAGAAGGCAATTAACAATATTCAAGAATGGTATGGAAATAGGTTTAAGGGATTTGCTAATTTGATAGATGAATATGGCATGAATTTGTTAGATTATATTATCAAATTCGAGAATATAATTCCATTGAAACATCTAATAGACGAAAACTTAATTAGTATTTTCCCAAAGCACTCAGATATAACACTATTAAATTCGAGTGATAAATTATTAGCGATATTAAAATTGCTTGCGAAAAAAGATGATATTGATGCCTTTGAAAAGCTCACAGGGAAGCATTTGATTTTCACACAAGAAGTGAAAAGTGATGTTGGATATTTACAAATTGACGATGAGCTAATTCCTATCATGTCAAAGTCACCACAATTTTTGCGACACTTTTCGCTAGCGTATTTTCCCTCTCACTCAGAGTTCGAAGAAATAAACCAAGACATTAATTTAAATGATTATGAAAATCTTAATTTATATAATTTAAAACGCCTGCATGGTGGTTTTGAGGAAATGCTAAATTATTTAGTGCAAACCGATCCTGATAATGGAAAATACTATTTAAAAATAGCAATCAATCAAGCTAAATATTTAGGATATAACATGAAAGATATTCTGAATGGAGTTAGATTAGCTAATGATGATGAATCATTAGAGATCTATACGAAAAGGCTGATTACACTACCAATTTTAGATACAGTTTACATTAAGCCCCAACTAAAAAGTTTAGTTAGGATATTGAATGATATAGTTAAGACTATTTTAAGTGGCAAACAGCCTGAGGAACAAGAAAAAAGATATTATTATATAGTGACAGTTAAATGCGGACATGTAGGAAGGAATCATTACAAAGAAGCAAAATTGCCAATTCGGGCAATCAGCGCTACTGCTGCTGCTTCGATAGCAAGAAGTTATAAAAGAGTTAAACACAATCATGCGGATGCAATTATTAGTACAGTCCAGGTATCACGAGACGTGTTTTTAGCTCAAAAAGAGGAAAATGAGAACGATCCATACTTTAAATGCGTGACCAAGAGTGACCAGAAGAAAATTGTTAATCTCACTAATATAAAAGATGATTTACATATGAGACGAATGAAATACAAAAAGCATGAGTTTTTAGACAAGAGTTTATACCATAAAAAAACAAGAGCTAAGACATTCAATTTCATCAAGAAGAATGCAATTGAATAATTAAAACAAAAGCTATTTATTTGCCGTGCTAATTGCCGTGTGCTCCAATTGCCCGTTGCGCATTCGTCAAGAAAGTATTTTTAAGTCCCCGTTTTTGACGCGCATAATCAAGCGATAATGTGTCCATGTTAATAAGCGACGCACTGCGTCGTGAATTTGAAACGTTAAAAAAACTGTTGCGTATTACGCAGATTGCTTTTGTCAAAGCCCTTTCTGTATTCGGAGGTAAGCTCATTAGCTAGTCCCGTAATCAATCCGTCTCCATAATCTACGCGTTCCGCTCCGCCATGCTTTTCGACTATCAAACGCCCGATGTTCTATTATGCTTTGACCATAGCAAAATTGACGGCGGCATATGCTTTGTCTCTCGCCGAATTGAGTATATTGCGGACACTCTCGAAAAGTTCCTTATCAAGAAATACTCCTGTTTCGCCGTTTGTTGCGATCGTTTTTGTGTCGTCTCTTTTCTGCCATAGTTAAGCTCCCTTACTTTTGGTATAGTTATATTTTATAACAATAGCCTAAATCATAGCTTTACAGAGTTTTCCGATGTAGCGCCCCTTAAATCTTTGTTTTGTATTTTGCGAACCGTCTTGTCAAGCGACATAATTGTTCGTGTATATACGATGAGCGATTCATAAAACTTATCATAGGGAACCCTAGATTTTGCGCATGTAGTATAGGCGCATCATGCTGACCGTCATTTCTCAATAGACGCTCCACGCGGTGTAAGCGTAAAGCTTTACACCTATCATAAAATCTCATTTTGCAACCAGGTTGATGTTTTTACATCGAATACAGTTAAGATGACTCTTTGTTCATCCCCCACTTCTGAAATATTTTAATTAAGATTTTTGTCCTATATTTTTGTTTTTCATAAAAACGGGTATTTGTCCTAGGTTTACAATCCTGTTGGCTGGTATATTGTGTTTGTTTATAAAAGACACTACGTTTGGAAAAACTCCCACGCGTTCAACGCGATGGCCATCGCTATTTATAATGAATTTTGCAGTAGTACTAAGCATTTTATCGAATACGTCACCATCAAAATTTATGTGCTTTTCATTGAGCTCAATCAGTGTTCCATAATCGGATGCCGCTTTAGCAATTTCATAACAGTCTACTTTTAAGAGATGATTTATATGTGCTAATATATCTATGGGATATCTTTGAATTGCGGATATGAGCGCCTTTGTATTTCGTCTTATAACAGCTTCTGAAGGTTTAATTAGCCAACTTAAGAAAGAGTTAAGATAAAGTTTTCTCCAGTCATTTAGACTCTGAGCTTTAGCGAATGAATGGTAACCTAGTATCAATATATCCATATTTTCAATATCGGATTCATTCGCATCTATTGTCCCATCACAACCTATTATGTCAGTCTCAACTCCATGCAGGATATTTATTTGTGAGCCATACTCAACTCTTAGTAGATTAATTTCAGCGCGTTGTTTTATGTACTTATTTCGTGTTAGAGCAAATCTGCTAGGATTATTAAAACCATGATCAGTTATTGCTATCTCCTTAAGTCCAATTTTCAATGCGGCCTCGACATTTTCTCTGCAAGTTGTGTATCCATCACTGTACTTAGTATGTGTATGATAATCACCCATTATTATAGAATTATTCATGTGTTGCCTTTTGTCCTTCTATTTCTATTTCAGCCAGATCAGCTTGAGGGGCACTGCGATACATGTCTAATTTACGGCTTGCTCTCAATTGATTTAAACTGCCTTGTTCAACTACAACACCATCCTCAATTATTATGATTTTATCATATTGTGCAAGTGAATCATCATTAAACTTGTGACATACATTGATGATTGTTTTGTCAGTTAGTGCTAATAAATTCGATTCAACAATTCCAGCTGTAGACTTATCTAAGCTTGATGTTACTTCGTCTAATAAAAGAACAGAGCTGTCTCTATACAAAGCACGTGCTAGATTAATTCGTAATTTTTCACCACCTGACACCTGATGCACTTCCTCGTCAACTACTGTATCAATCCCATCTGGTAGTCTTGTGATGAAGTCCCTCAAACATACAAAATCTATAATTGATTCGAGCTTTTCAGTGTTCCCTGTCTGCAAATAATCAATATTGTGTCGCATTGATCTATTAAATAAATAACAGTTTTGCTGTGCTACAGCTACAATTTCAGTTATACGGTTATCATTAATATTGTGATATTCGATCTCATCAATTGAAATCGACCCCTCGTAATTGGTAAAATAATTTGCTATAAGTTTCAAAATAGTCGACTTGCCACTACCGCTTTTGCCAAGCACAAGGTATTTTTCATTTTTCTTAAATTCCAGGTTAATGTTATTTAGTATTAAACGATCGTCATTAGCATATTCAAATGAGACATTCTTAAATACTATTGAGTTTGCAAAATCAACATCAGTTCCAGGTTTATCGACGCTCTTTTTTCCAATGATAGACCATACACGATCTCGAATTCCTTTTGTTCCCCAATAAAATGCTAGTGATCCAGCTAATCCAAGTATGCCACCGTAGAAGGACATCCCAATCTGTACTATTGATAGCACAGCGCCAATTTCTACTTCTTTTGTGACTACAAAGTAACAAGTAATTCCAACTAATGCAAGCATCGATATATTTTGAATTATTGTTGTCACTCCATTTAAAGTAGAATCAATTATTGATTTTGATTTATGGGTCTTGTATACAATCTTTCCTGCAGACTTGATTTCCTGTATTGAATAATTTTCAGCACCAAAGCTTTTTATAATACTCATGCCCAATAAGTTTTCTTTCGTTGATCTAGCCCACAACTTGTTTACATTTGAAATTTGCATTTCAGCGCTAATCAATTTTTTTCTAATTATGATAGGAACTAGTCCCATTATGAAAGTCATGCTCAGCATGACTAAGGCCACTTTGTAATTAAGAATCGAGGCCGCAACAAACGCAGAAATTGTTGCTATGATGCGATCTACTACTGTAATCAAGGTTGCTAAAGCAGCTCTGACTCGATATAAATCGCTTGTCATATAGTCATAATATCTAGATGAATCCTCGCTTGTTATGAATTCATAGTTTGAATGTATTAACTTAAAATACATGTCATTTTGCATAGTGATAAGCATCTTTGCAAATAGTAAATTATTAAAGTAATGTCGTGTCCACTCACTTAATGCAGTTAACAAGGAGTATCCTAGAGCGAATGAGAGCTCTCTTAATAATTGATCAGCAGTAGCTCCGTTAGCTACTGTGTTAACTAGGGCACCATATATTAGAGCTAATCCTGTGACTAGCAGTGTGTGTATAGTGTTTAAAGAAATAACCAGTATGATTTTTAGTTTATCTTTAAATAAATATTTCAGCATAAACAGTTAACCCCTTTCTTAACTAATGAGAAGAAGTTTGAAAATGTTAAATGAATAAATGAAAAAAGATTGAGAGGAGGTATTAAAACACATGAATAATAGTCATCCATATTATAGATCCTGTTATTTTTTCTCGTAAAAAATAACGGTACGCAAATCTGGGACTCCTCTAGATTGTTTGATAACTAAGCGAACCTTAAATGTTTTAGGGGCATTTTTAAGCATTACAATTGAGCGATTACCTATGTTGCCACGATCTGCTACTAATTTCCAGCCATCGTTATATACCCATATCTCATACGCCTCGACTAATGGTGCTTTGTTTGTTAAGTTCTCGCGTATATCGATACGCCCAAATTGAGTTTTAAGTGTAAATTCAAATTCCAGGATTGAAACCGTGTCAGGAAAAAGAAAGTTACTGTCTGTTTCTGTAGTGAGCGATATCATATCTGGAATCTCAGGGGAATGGTCTGACAAAAGAACGCGCATTTTTGTGGGTGATACGCTAGCGCTTTTAGATCGCTTTATAGCCTCCCCTAATTCCTCTAATCTCTGAACATCATCAGAAGCCAAATCCCCAGAATCGTTAGGATATAGAACCAGCATAAAGCTTGTATTATATCCAACTGATTTGAAGTACAACTGTTTTAATAAATCTAAAGATTTTGGCTTGTCATAAGGGTCATAATAATCTTTAGATCTAAGATTAACTATTAATTGTGGAGCAATATAGGCTAACTCTGTAGCGTTAGCTAGATCATCTCTACTGCTATTATTGTGATCTGGATTATCCTTGTCAACCACGCTCCAGATGTTCTCTGATAGGGCATCTATATCGTATCCTAAAACATCCACATCGGCTTTGTAGTTTCTGAATGAAATTGCGAGTTTCATTTGTTGACCAGTTCTGAGAACCTCAATATAACGCTCATAATCATATTCGAATGAATCGCTTACATTTGGACCATAGGTATCGTCTATAAAAATGTATGATAAACCATCAGTACCTTTATACACATCACGATCTGTAATTTCTGATAGCTGTGCGACTACAAAATCATTATAGTCGTCAGTTCCATAAGTTGATGCGTTTTTATCATAAAGAGAATAATACAAACCCACCTTCATGGAGTTGTCCTCAGCTGCTGATTTGAATGATTGAATGAGGTCTTCTTTTCCTCCTCGGTAAGATGAGTATTCAATAGAATGAGTAGTTGTTTTGGTAGGCCACAAGCAGAACCCGTCATCAGATTTAACGTTTAATACTGCAACATTTACGTCTGCCGCTACTAGCGTTTCGAACCATTTTAGAATCTCAATTTTGGGAGGATTAAATGAGCTGGGATCTTCTTTACCTGTACTTGTATGATCTCTTGAAAAAGTACTCATTCCAAAGTTAAACAGTGCAAAATATTCTAATTCATCATCTAATCCCATATACTCTAATTGACGATATGATGGCTCAGCACTTTGTAAAGATTCAACGGATTCACCCGTTGTAGGATATCCGTTGTTAGTCGTGGCAAACACGTTTGAAAATGAATCTTCAGGTTTATCGTATTTTGTTTCTACTATCTCATAATAATTATATTTTGCATTATAATTAGTCACTAAAATAGTTATCGTAATGATAGCGGTAATTAATAGAACTACCATAATAAAAACAGCATATTTTTTTAAGAATGTTTTTAGTTTTATGCTCATTAGTGATCCTTAAGTAAGATTTTCAAATCGTATTGTTGTATATTATATAACAAAATGATGAATAATTCAATATTTACATAACTAGTCTAGAAACAAAATCAAAAATATATATTGAACAATATAAAAAAATCTTTGTACATGTTTTTGCAAAACAATGGAATATTAGAGGCAGAGACTAAATAAAGCAGTTAAATATCAAATAAGACGTCTCAATTGTTGATGGATAATTAATTTAAAACAATAGATGACTTGCTTCGCAAATTAAGATTTGGTAGCAAACGGAATAGACTGTTTTATGAAGTCTGAAAGTTGCAGTTTAAGTAGGTTACTAGACAAGCATTCTAGATGGTATTATTAGGCGTTATGAATCAAGCATTTTTAAGAATTCATCTTCTGACAAAATTGGTATGTTATATTTGTTTGCAGCTTTCAGTTTGCTCGCCCCTGGATTATCACCAACAACTAGAAAGCTTGTGTTTTTTGTTATACTATTATTTGTAATTCCACCGAGACTAATTATTTTCGAAAACAGCTCATCACGAGTGTATTTAGAGATTGTGCCTGTTACCACTATTGTTTTGCCACTAATTGCGCTTGATGCGTTTTCTATTAACTGTTGGTTTGTCTTTATAACAACACCTAACTCAATCATTCTATTAATTATTTCAATGTTCTGTGAATCAGCAAAATAATTAATTATATTTCGGCTAACAACTGGTCCAAAATCTGGCAGGCTTGCAATATCGCTCTCAGTAGCGCTAATTATATTAGCTAGCGAATGGTATTTTGTCGCTAGCGCACGTGCTGCGACTTCGCCTACTTGTGGAATATTTAATGCGAACAAAAAGTTTGATAAATTGACAGTTTTTGCACTAGAAATTGCATCTATAATATTTTTTGCAGTCTCTTCACTGACATTATTAGAGCTGGTGTCGAATTTTACGCTGGTTATTTCACTAGTAGTGAGCGAAAATATACCATCAAATGTGTTAATACCTAATTGATCGTAGAACAGCCTTAAATATTGTTCCTGTAAGTTTGGTATGTTCATGCATGGCTTGGAAGTAAAATGCATAAGTGATTGTATTACAACGCCCCTGCATTTACGTTGATTTGTACAGTATATGAACGCATTTTCAAGCACAGTCTTTGCCCCGCATTCAGGGCAAATTGCTGGTGGTATTATCTTCTTAGAATCACTATTATGAGCTACTACCTTTACTATCTCAGGGATTACATCATTTGATCTGTGTATTAAAACTGTATCATTATAACAAATGTCTTTCTGATTGATATCCGCTATATTGTGCAAATAAGCCCTTTCTACAGTGACACCACCGAGTTTAACAGGTTCAAGAATCGCTACAGGTGTTAGTCTGCCAGCGCGTGAAATTTGCCAATTAACATTTTTGAGAATAGTAGTTTTTTCTGGGGGTTTATATTTATAAGCTATAGCCCACTCTGGATATTTTTCTGCATATCCTAGTTCATCTCTTAATTGTAAATTATTAACCTTTAACACAACGCCATCAATTTCATAGTCTAAAGCGTCACGTTCTTCTTCAAGATCATTAATAACAGCTTTTGCAGCAGCAAATGAATTTACAATTTCGAATGGTCCTTCAGTATTAAATCCATTATGTTGAAGAAACTTGCGCATCTCTATTTGCGTAGAAAATAAATTATCACAAAATCCTACATTGTATGCAATAAAAGTTAATTTGCGTTGTGCTGTTTCACTTGTGTCAAAATTTTTAATGGCTCCAGCAGCGGCATTGCGGGGACTTTTAAAAAGGGTGCTAACCTCAGAGTCTGCTTGAGACTCACCATTTTCTATTAATTTATGACTATTCGATTTTTCAATTTTGGCTAATAGACTATTAAAAACTGATAATTTAATAATAGCCTCCCCTTGTATTTCAATCAATCCTTTATAATCGATTTGAAGGGGTACTGTTCTAATAGTTCTGACCTGATCTGTTACGTCTTCTCCCACTTCACCATTGCCTCGTGTTGCGCCTTTAATCAAACACCCGTTTTTGTAAGTTAAGGATAAAGTTAATCCATCAAACTTATGTTCGATGCAAAATTCGATTTCTTTGTCTTGAATTAGTGAGACTTTGTTTATAAAAGTTTCCAGCTCATCAAATGATTGTGCTTTATTAAGTGAATAAAGCTTTTTAATATGTTGATGTTTATTAACAGATGACATCAAAATTCCGCCTATTCTAAGAGTAGGCGAATACTGCGTTATATAATGATATTTTTCTTCAAGTTGTTTTAATTGGTCGTATAGACGATCGTATTCTGCGTCGCTTACTGATGGCGTGTCTTTTACATAATATTCATTATCATATTTACTAACTAGAGCAATCAAATTGTTCATTCTATCTAATTCAAATTTTGGAATAAAATTAAATATGATGTTCTTAGAGTGATCTTGTTTGCCTTCAATACTTTCAAGGTGCACAGAAGCCCCATATACAATGTAATCTAGAGTTTTAGATAATTCTTGAAACTCTTTTATTAAATTTATAACCTCCGTTTTATTTGTAAATGACCTATATAATGGTTCTTTTACAAAATGATTAGTGTCAAAAAAGGCTCGAGCAGGCCCAGATTGCAGAGTGTTATCATCATACTTGATTTTAAAAGGCACAAAAACTAATTTAAGAAATGCTTCTTTTTCTTTGCTGTTTAAAATTATGTTTTCAACTGATTTCGAGACTGTTAATTTATCAAAAGAACATATGCCTTCTAAATCCGCTTTCTGCATAGTGACAAAGCCATAAATCTCTAGATTAGATGGATCATTAATTTTCAATGGTACTGAATAAATAGACTGGATTTGCTCTTTAATGTTCAATCCTTTTTTTCCTGATGACAAAGTCAAGGCACTAGTTAGGACATAATTATCATATTTTAAAACAACACCATATCCATCACACCTTGATTCAATAGAATAATGAACATTTAAATTGTCGGTTGAGATAAACTCCACAACATCTTCAAAAGACACAGTAGTGAGTGGGAGTACATACTTATCAAAATAACTTTTAAATATTTTTTTTTGTTTTGTTTTAGAAAAAAAATAGGCATCTCGCAAAGTTGGAGAATACAAACGCGGATTAACCTTGTTTTGTGTGACGCTTGCAGACATTTTAGATCGTGAATTATCTTTAACAGATTTAAGTCTATTTAAAAGGAGAGTTTTATTATAGTAATCAGTATCTGTAAAAGTAGGTGCTTTTAAAACGTACTTTTCGTAGTCGTATTGATTCAGAATATCAATTATCTCTGATAAGTTATATTTATCAGAATCAGATACATTATCATTAGAAATCGGTAAATCTAATGAAAATTGGTATTGGTTATTATTAGTATTATTTGATTTAGAATCCATTATAGAGGAGCCCCAGTAATTTAATTAGAAAAAGATGACAATTAGTCTAGCAAATCAAGCGTAGCATACTGTAATAAATATTTTTTCAAACCTAAATTTGGAAATGAAACAGTAACGGCGGTGGTGCCACCTGACCCAGTCACTAAAGTTATCTGCCCTTTTCCATAAGTAGGATGCAACACATTTGCACCTTCTATAAAGCCTGTTAAGTCTTTATTTGATTTTATTACAGGCTTACTATAATTAATTATTGGGGGCGCTATAGGGGCTACTGGTCTATTGCGGGTTTGCGACTTTTTAAGTGGGGTGATAGATATTTTTTTCTCTACAGGCTTTTCCTCAGGGACAGTCTCGAATGGAAAGGGTTTATTCCCTAATGCTTCTCTTATAAATATAGATGGACTGCAATTTACAGTCTCATTATATCTATAGCGTGTTGCTGGATAAGAAATGTATAGACGCTCGCGAGCTCTAGTTATTGCCACATACATAATTCGTCGTTCTTCTTCTTTTTCGTCGTTTGAAACAGCACGATATGATGGGAATGTACCTTCGTCACAGCTCACAATAAAAACTGCCCTGAATTCCAATCCTTTTGCGGCATGTGTTGTAGAAATCGTAACAGAATCTGGATCTTTTGAACCTTTCGTTTCTGGATCGAGTGTCATGGTTTGCAAAAAATCGTCCATGGTAGATTCAGGATATCGTATAGAAAACTCCCTTGTATGTTGAACAAACTCTTTGATGTTCTCCATTCTTTCAAGATCCTCATCTCGACCCGTGTTTTTATAAGCTTGTTCAAAACCAACTCTATTGACAAGATACTCAACGAATTTAAAGACAGACAAATCCTTCTTAGCATTCAAATCAGCTATGAGATTTCTAAATTCCTCCATCTTTTTTTGAGGAATTCCTGACAAAACTCCATTAGTTGAAATATCGGCTATGACACTCATCAATTCAATATTATTGACATTAGCATGGTTTAATAAACGTTCAAGAGTCACATCTCCAATACCGCGCTTAGGGAAGTTGATAACTCTTTCAATAGCTGCCCTATCACGGAAGTTAGAAATTATTCTAATATATGCGATGACATCTTGAATTTCTTTCCTGTCAAAGAATTTATAACCACCAACAAAAGTATATGGAATTTGATTAGATGTTAACATTAATTCGAAAGGACGTGTAACCCAGTTGAATCGCACCAATAGAGCAATCTCAGATCTTTTATAACCAGCACTTAATAATTTTCTAATATTAGAAATAACCCAGTTTACCTCTGCATCAACAGATGGAGCCTTGTAGTATTTAACAGGATCACCTTCTGGTAAATCTGTGTATAATTGTTTGTCATGCCGTGCCGCATTATTCCCAATGACATTATTAGAGGCCTCTAGTATGTTTTTTGTAGACCTGTAATTTTTGAGCAATTTATGAATTTTAACTTTATCAAATACTTTATCAAAATGTAAGATGTTTGTGACATCGGCACCACGCCATCCGTATATGCTCTGATCATCATCCCCTACTACGAAAACATTACCGTGATGCCCAACCAATTTTTTTATTATTGAAAATTGTATAGGGTTTATATCTTGAAATTCATCAACATGAACATATTTAAATCGTCTTTGGTATTTAGTTAAAACCTCAGAATCAATTGATAAAAGGTGATTCATTTTTAATAATAAATCATCAAAATCCATAGAATTTGAATTTATAAGGCGTTGTTCATATTCATCATATATCTTTTTTAGTGTTAATGCATTGTTTGCATGCTTAATCCTGTTATAATATTCGTCAGGGTTTAGTCCTAAATTCTTGGCTTTTGAGATATGTTTTCTAATATCGTCCTTATCTAATTCCTCATCTAAAGCTTCTTTCTTTAAAATTTGTTTTATGGTCTGCATAGAATCATTGTCATCATAGATACTAAAGTTCCTGCCATATCCTAACCTATCCCCATATTCTCTCAAAATATTGCAACAAAAACTATGTATAGTTGATATCCATACGCGATGAGAATCCCCTAGCATTCTATTTAAACGCTCGCGCATTTCACGGGTTGCCTTGTTAGTAAATGTTATTGCTAAAATGTTATATTCAGGCACACTCTTATCTAGTACAAGGTGTGCTACTCTATATGTGAGTACTCGAGTCTTCCCTGACCCAGCTCCAGCTAAAACCAGGACTGCGCCTTCGGTGTCTTGCATTGCATTGAGTTGTGCATCATTCAGTAAAGAAGTATCAAATTCCATTATAAACTTTCCCATGAACGCGGGATGAATATATCGTTAAATGCCTTAATTGCAAAATTATCTGTCATTCCTGCGATATAATCCGCGATAAATATTTTTTTCTCTGTGGTTTGCTTCCTATATGGAATAGGCACAGCGTCTATATTTTCCATATAATAGTTAAACAATAAGGTGAGGAGACGCGTGGCTTTTTTTTCAGTAGCAATAGCAAATGGATTCGCATATACACGCTCAAACATAAAAGCCCGTAAATTAGTTAACGCTATTTTGAATGGCTCACTTTGTTTAATTTCAGTTGTATTGTAGCTTGTAGTAATTACATCATTTACGAAAGCATCTATCATGTTCCCACGACGATTGCCTATCAAACGTATAATAGATTCTGGAATATCAGATTCAATTAACAATCCACCTCTAATAGCATCATCAATGTCATGATTAATATATGCAATTCTATCTGATATGCTAACTACAGCTCCCTCTAGAGTAGCAGGATTTCCATCAATACAATGATTCAAAATCCCATCTCGTACTTCAAAAGTTAAATTAAGCCCAGCTCCTTCATTTTCGATTAGGTCAACCACTCTTAAACTTTGTTCATTATGTTTAAAATGTCCAGTTAAAGAGGCTAACGTGCGCTCACCAATGTGACCAAAAGGTGTATGTCCTAAATCATGGCCCATGCCAATAGCTTCAGTTAAATCCTCGTTTAAAAGTAAAGCTCTTGAAATGGTTCTGGCTATCTGTGTAACTTCTAATGTATGAGTTAATCTGGTTCTATAATGATCACCATGTGGTGATAAAAATACTTGTGTTTTGTGCTTTAACCGTCTAAAGGCTTTTGAATGTAGAATACGATCTCTATCTCTCTGAAATTCTGTACGAATTGCACAAGGGGATACAGGCTTCAATCGACCCATACTTTGTGTGCTACGCGCAGCAAATTGGGATAAAAAGTTGTTTTCGAATACAATATATGCGTTTTTCATAAACGACAGACCAACTTAATGGATTAGCACCAATGTACAAAACTGATAATTAATTGCAATCAAGTTGATATCCTATATAAAGTACAACTAAATATATTCACATATAATTTTAATAATATCTCACAAATCATTTTGTTAGTGATTGTAAACTATGATATAATAAGGCTATTATATATAAGCATTGTAACTATTGGAATAATAAATCAGAAGCTATGCTACATCTTATATCCACGTAAAGGCAATAGAGTAAATTTAAAATGACGCATTTTCTATGACAATTAAAATATCGTTTTGTGTGCTATATTATACTAAAAAAATCATAATATGTCAATTAATTTGATATATAAATTAAACATTACTAACATAAAATGATCTTTTTTTTCACTTAATTTTCATTATATTTAAGTCACTAGTTTCAAGGACAGATACAATGGGAGTCTATAAATCCCAAATTATTACTGTTATAAAACATTCAATATTTTCATCACAAAAGACAGCTTAATATACATGATATAATAAATGACATGTCAACACAATGTCAAGAATTGCTTTTCAGCACATTCAATATTTTATTAACTGAGTAGGATTTTAGGAAATGAAAAACGAATTCGATCAGAGTAGTTATCGTTTAAAGATTTAGATAGAATCATGACAAACCATTTATTCAATATATAGCTGTGATTTAATAAATGTAATAAGCATATAATAAATATATTAAAGAAAATTCTCTAAAAACACTTAATTTCAAAAGAAGTATTTAATATTATAGAGACATTGTTAATATTTGAATTTAAAGTAAAGAGTTAGTGCACACTTAAGACAATTAGTAATAGATGAAATGATAAAAGAAAGATGTGATAGAATATATGATCATTTTTTTTAGAATTCTTGGCATGATGATTATGAATAGCATTTAAGACATCTCTAAAAACCCGAGGTTTTGTGAATAAATGGAATTTAACCATTTATTAATTTGCTAAGGTTAAATTCTTTTATCCAAAGATCTATATAGAAGTTAAGTATGTTAAAAAAAACCCGCAGAGCATAGTATGGAATAGTTAAATAATAATGATATAAAAAGGGGCGAAAGGAAACATTTGTTTGCTTTCGTAGAAAAATATTTAAAATTTTGGAGCAAAAAAAAAATATTTTTTAAAATTTTTTTCTAAAAAATAATCAAAAAAAACGCAAATCCAAGAAATTTCTGTAAATGTTATTGAATTTTGTGGATAATATTTTTTTGCAAATTAATGCAAAATAGTTGACTAAGTACCTATTAATGTTATATCATAATGAAGCTGTCAAAAACAGCGAACGAACCTTGAAAACTGAATAGACGAATTAAGAACGAATGAACACAGTCATTTAGTTAAGAAGTTGAGCGATTGACAAATTGATTAAATGAGAAGCAAAG
>JAIRMA010000060.1 GCA_031259085.1 Christensenellaceae bacterium | reverse complement strand
CTCTGACGACTTTGTTGTACAGCATCAGATGATAAAACGGCGTTCATTTTAGAGTCTCAAATAATGAAAGAGGCGGCTGATCGTGTAGCCAAAGCTTAGAGTTAAGATTTTTGATATATTGTTAAAATATATGTGTAGATTATAATGTCACAACTTTCAAAAAGCTTATTAATAATGAAATTCAACCTCTATTTTCTCATATTAAAGCAGTTTTTTTAAGGTATCCAAGTTTAGTGCAGGATTTTCTTAAGGAACTGCACTTACTATGATTATTAACTCATTTGCAAAATCAGTAGATTATGATTAATGCTATTCAATTTGTGTTGACAAAAAATTTTTAAATGATTATAATTAACTATCAAAAAGAGTCATTGCTGTTATTGCCTGCTTTGGTTTTTAAATGTTTTGTAACTAAACCATTCTATTATGTAAAATTTATTAATTCAGTATTAGAACACGTTACAATAAACTATTTATGTGTGTTTTATTAATTACAATATGCATCTATTTAAGAGGATTATTAGCAATTGTAGCCTTTAACAGTCCATTCTAGCTATAGCACTTGTTAAGCCACATTTGTTTCTAAATTGTAACCTTCATAAGAATATGATAGCTTTAAAATTCGTTATTAAACTGATGAATTTAAAGGTTATAATACTTTACACATAGATACTGATCAGAGCTAATTATGAAATTGTATTTTGTCGGTTGTAAAGTTGATCTCGACAATTGTAAAAATTGTCGATTTAGAGGCAGTTTTATCTACTTTTAAGAATAGCTACGATTCCATTTTTAGTTTTGCACTTTAATGCTTTACAATGTAATCGCCTTAAGTCAGTAAATGAGTAACTGTACAAATATATTGTATCTAGTGATTAACGCTACTTTTGTATTTATACAAGCTTATTTATTTTTACTATAGTGCGTGACTTTAACCACAAATAAATTTTATAGAATTTATAAATTTAACATAAAATCATTATTTCAAAAATGGTCAGTTTGTTGCCCATTCTTTTAATAATCTGAAGATTAACAAAAAAAGGAGTATCATATAACTTATGTCAAATCTTACTCTAGATAAGATTGTAGCACTTTGCAAGAGCCGTGGCTTCGTATTTCCAGGGAGTGAAATATACGGAGGCCTCGCTAACGCATGGGATTATGGGCCACTTGGCGTAGAATTAAAGAATAATATAAAAAAAGCATGGTGGCAGAAATTTGTGCGTGAGTCAGAGCTTAATGTTGGAGTCGATTGCGCCATTTTAATGAATTCATCAGTTTGGGAGGCTAGTGGGCACGTTAGTGGATTCTCGGATCCCTTGATGTCTTGCAAGGATTGTGGGGCTAGACACCGTGCAGACGAATTGATAGAAGCGTTTGTCTCTAGGAAAAACCTTGATATCCAAATAACAGGATGGGATAATCAACAACTCGAAAAGTATGTGCTTGACAATAAACTTGCTTGCCCAGTTTGTGGAAAATCAAATTTTACGGGACTTAGGACGTTTAACTTGATGTTTAAAACATTCCAAGGTGTCAACGAAGAAACAGCAAATGTAGTATATTTAAGGCCTGAAACAGCACAAGGGATATTTGTTAACTTTGCTAATGTTGTCAGGACTTCTAGATCTCGCGTGCCATTTGGCATTGCACAAATTGGAAAGAGTTTTAGAAACGAAATTACACCAGGTAACTTTATATTCAGAACCAGAGAATTTGAACAAATGGAATTAGAGTTTTTCTGTGAGCCTGAAACTGATTTGAAATGGTATGCTTATTGGCAAGATTTCTGCTACAAATGGCTCATCGACCTTGGCATGGCTACGGAAAATTTGAAATTGCATCATCACGATCCTGCAGAATTAGCGCATTATTCAAAAGGGACTGTAGATATTTTGTTTAATTTCCCATTCGGATGGGGTGAGCTGTGGGGTATTGCAGATCGTACTGATTTTGACTTAAAAGCACATATGCAAAAATCTGGAAAATCTCTTGAGTATACTGATCCAATTACTCAAGCTAAATATGTGCCCTATTGTATAGAACCATCATTAGGTGTTGATCGTGCGGCACTGGCATTTCTATGCAATGCTTATTGTGAAGAAAAATTATCTGCAGGCGACACACGTACAGTTTTAAAGTTACATCATGCTATTGCGCCATATAAAGTTGCAATATTACCATTGCAGAAAAAATATAACGAAATAGCAGATAATCTATATCGCTCAGTTTGTAAAGAATTTACAGCTACTTATGATGAAACAGGAAGTATAGGTAAACGATATCGCAGGCAAGACGAAATTGGCACACCTTATTGTGTAACAATCGACTCACAAACATACGAAGACAATACTGTTACAGTGCGTGAACGTGATTCCATGTTGCAAAATAGAATATCTATTGACGGATTAATTTCATACTTAAAAGAAAAACTCAGCTACTAGTGCTGTTTTTATATATGAATTAAATTTATGCTTGTTTGGATAATTACTATCATAATATAACATTCATAAACACTCGCGGTTTTGTGAATTAATAAGAAATTTATCATTTAGGACTAACTAACATGAAAAACATCACTAAATCAGGTTATATAGGCATAATTGCCACATCATTATCGTTCATAGGACTAATTATAATTGCCACATTTTACGATCTTGATATCAATAAGGCTTTATATTCTCCAGAGAATCCATTTGCAAGGTTTTTTGATTTATTAGGACAGCTTCCTTCCTATATCGCTGCCCCTTTTGCTGGTGTTATTCTCTATCATAACGATATCGGAAAAACTAAGAAAAAAATAACTTTCTTTAAATTATTAAGTGTCGCAATTATTGCTATTGGCTGTTATATGGCTGTAGACTGGTTATGGTGGGGATTCGTAGGTGAAAATATTGCTTATCCTGCTATTTATATTACTTTCTTTACTATTGCATTAACTTCTGCCGTTTTCTTTGGTACAATTAAGCTTGAAAAAGCAACTGCAAAAAAATTGCTAATATTTGCCTTATTCGTTTTAATTGTCTTTGCAATAAGTAATATCATAGTTCAAGTTATGAAGATAATCTGGGCCCGTCAACGCTTTCGCACAATGGTAGATATCGAAAAAAATGCAGCACTGCTCGCTGCGTACGGAAAAGATTTTGAAGGGTTTACTGCTTGGTACAAGCCTATGACTATTTTTTCAATGGATTTGAGAACTTCTGAGTATGTTAGATTGCATCTTGCTCTTGACTCGGATGCATTTAAATCTTTCCCATCAGGACATGTGGTGGCGGCCGCAGCTGCATTTGGTTTAATTTTATTACCCGACATTTACGAGAATTTAAAAAAACATCGCTGGATGTTTACGACATTTCCTGCTATATATGTAGTACTAGTAGCTATCAGTCGCATTATGATGGGGGCACATTATTTATCGGATGTCGTTTTCGGTGGCTACATTGGGTTTGCTGTAGCAATACTCGCAAGACATATTATATTACGAAAAGTAATGAAACCTAAACTACAACTTACTGTTAATAAAGGAGAATAACCGTGGATTTCGCAAAAGAATCTTTGAAACTACACTACGAATTAAAAGGGAAAATTGAAGTCATTTCAAGAGCACCTGTAACGAATAAGGAAGAACTATCTATAGCTTATACACCAGGTGTTGCTGAGCCGTGCCTTGTTATACAAAAGGATATCAATAAATCATATGAATTAACAAGAAGAGCAAATCTGGTAGCTGTCATAACCGATGGAACTGCGGTTTTGGGACTAGGAGATATCGGCCCAGAAGCCGGGATGCCTGTTATGGAAGGCAAATGTGTTTTATTTAAAACATTCGGTAATGTTGACGCTTTTCCAATTTGCATTAAAAGTAAAGACCCCGATGAAATAGTAAAAACTATCTCTCTTATAAGTGGAAGTTTTGGTGGAATTAACTTAGAAGATATTGCGGCGCCTAGGTGCTTTGAAATTGAGCGTAAATTAAAAGCTTGTACTGACATCCCTATATTCCATGACGATCAACACGGAACAGCTATTGTCTGTTTAGCAGCGATTACCAATTCTCTAAAACTTGTAGGTAAACGCATACAGGATTGCACGGTAGCGTTTAGTGGAGCAGGAGCAGCTGGAGTTGCCATCGCAAAATTAATGATTAAGGCTGGTGTTAAAAATACTATATTAACTAATAGAAAAGGTATAATATCAAGAAAAACTCCTAACTTATCTCCTGTAAACCAAGAGATAGCGGATTTCTCTAACTCGGATGGAATTACGGGATCTCTTGCGGATGCTATGCGCGGAGCGGATATATTTATTGGAGTAAGTGCTCCTGGCATTGTGACCTCTGATATGGTAGCATCAATGGCTAAGGATCCTTTAGTTTTTCCTATGGCTAATCCAGTGCCTGAGATTATGCCTGACATTGCAAAAAAAGCTGGTGCCGCTATCGTTGGTACAGGCAGAAGTGATTTCCCAAATCAGATAAATAATGTCCTAGCCTTCCCTGGTGTTTTCAGAGGTGCTCTTGACGTGCGAGCTAGTGATATTAACGATGAAATGAAAATAGCGGCGGCTAATGCTCTTGCTTCTTTGGTGTCTGATGATGAATTAACAACAGATTATATTCTGCCTAAGCCTTTTGACCTAAGGGTTGGACCTGCTGTAGCAAGTGCCGTGGCACAAGCTGCCAAAGCAAGTGGCGTTGCCAGAATTTAACTAATAGTGTTAAAGTAAGCAGCCTTGTGTTATTTACTTAAATTTTACATGCTTTACAATTTTTCTTAACATAAAGCATTAACCAACGCCGTTTTTTATGTACTTTTAAATGATTTTTTTTGACACATCAAACGGCTATTTTCATTGTTAATTCACTACAAAACTTGCGAATTAGATTTTGCAATTAATGCTTGACAGACACTACATTTTGTATTAATATATATGAGTAGACACTACATATTGTGGTTGACGGCTAATTTACAGGGAGTTTGAAGATTAAATATGGATATCATTAAACGCGATGGACGAATGACTAAATACGATATTATAAAGATCCAACAAGCCATTCATAAAGCCATGAAAGCATCTGGCCGAGACGAGTCTCAAGACAAATGTAGGGAATTAGCGGAGCAGGTAGAAAAACAATTAAAAGAGAACTATAAAAATCCGTCTGTTGAACAAATTCAAGATGTGGTAGAAAATGTTCTAATGTCTAATTTATATCTCAATGTCGCAAAGCAGTTTATTTTATACAGAGCTGAACGAACTAAGAAACGTGAGATGAACTCTAAACTCATGCAAACTTATCAAGAATTAACGTTCACTGATGCTAATGATAGTGATATGAAACGCGACAATGCAAATATAGATGGCAATACCGCAATGGGTACCATGTTGAAATACGGGAGCGAAGGTGCTAAGGATTTTTATATTAAATTTCTATTAACACCAGAGCAATCCGAAGCACATAATAATGGTGATATTCACATCCACGATTTTGATTTCTATTCTCTTACTACAACTTGTTGCCAAATTGATTTGGTGAAACTTTTTAACGGTGGTTTTTCCACAGGTCATGGATTCTTAAGAGAACCTAATGATATCCAAAGCTACGCTGCTCTTGCCTGCATAGCGATTCAGAGCAATCAGAACGATCAGCATGGAGGTCAGAGTGTTCCTAATTTTGACTATTCAATGGCCCCTGGTGTTGCAAAAACATTTAAACGCATATTCCGCGATAACTTTGCAAAAGGTGTCTTCTTAATAGCTTCAGATTCAGGATATTCCGATGATGATATCAAAACTATTTTTATGAATTTAGAAACAGAAAAAGGTTTGAAACCAGCACTTACAGTTGATCCCGCTTTTGAAGAAAATCTAAAATCTATTTTTATTAAACCCTTAGGTGAAGAGCGCTACTCTAAAATCCTGGATCTCACTAAACAGAGTTCAGAAAAAGAAACAAATCGCGCCGTATTCCAAGCGATGGAAGCCTTTATCCATAATCTAAACACTATGCATTCTAGAGCTGGTGCACAGACACCATTTTCCTCTATTAATTATGGTACTGACACTTCCCCCGAGGGGCGGCTCGTAATAAAAAATATATTGTTGGCAGAAGAACGTGGTCTAGGCTTTGGAGAAACACCAATATTTCCTATCCATATATTTAAAATAAAAGAAGGTGTTAATTATAACCCAGAGGATCCAAATTACGATTTGTTTAAACTTGCCTGCGCAGTTTCAGCAAAGCGCCTATTCCCCAATTTTGCTTTTCTTGATTCTCCATTTAATTTACAATATTACAAACCTAACCACCCTGAAACAGAAGTTGCCTATATGGGATGCCGAACAAGGGTTATTGCCAACTCATATAATCCCCAGCACCAAATAACATTTGGTCGTGGTAATTTAAGTTTTACATCTATTAATTTACCTAGAATTGCCCTTAGGAAGGGACACGATAATATAAGCGCTTTTTTTGACGAACTCCAAAAACTTCTCGATTTAGTATTAAAGCAACTATTAGATAGATTTGAAATACAATGTAGAAAGAAAGTCAAAAATTTCCCATTTTTAATGGGCCAGGGGATTTGGTTGGGAAGTGACAAACTTAATCCCGAAAGCTCAATTCGCGAAGTTTTAAAGGAGGGTACACTTTCCATAGGCTTCATTGGCCTTGCTGAGACTTTAAAATACTTGTTAGGAAAACACCATGGTGAAGATGAACGAGCAAGAACATTAGGCCTTGAAATTGTCAGTTTCATGCGTCACTATTGTGATGAGAAATCTAAGGAACTTAATTTAAATATAACATTATTAGCAACACCTGCGGAAGGATTATCAGGTCGATTTGTTAAAATGGATCGTGTCCGTTTTGGAGTTATTGAAGGAGTTACAGATCGCGATTATTATACAAATAGCTTTCATGTTCCTGTATATTATGACATCTCCGCATTTAGTAAGATTCAGATTGAAGCTCCATATCACGCTTTAACTAATGCTGGACATATCTCATATGTTGAATTAGACGGTGATATGGCAAAAAACACCGAGGCATTCGAGAAGGTTATACGTTGTATGAAAGAAGCAGGAATAGGATATGGTTCCATTAATCATCCTGTTGACCGAGATCCTATTTGTGGTTATAATGGAATTATTAACGATTGTTGTCCAGGTTGTGGGAGAAAAGAAGACGAAGGTCATATTGGTTTTGAGCGGATACGTCGTATAACAGGCTATTTAGTCGGAACACTTGATAGATTCAATGATGCAAAACGCGCTGAAGAAAAAGACCGAGTTAAGCACTCAGCATCGACTCCTGTCGTTAATATACAACACAATTATGATAATATTTTAGCATCATGTACTTAAATATTATTTCTGTTTAGATCAGTCAACACTAAGATTTATTATGCTCGATCATTTGTCACAAGAATTAACTTTGAAAATAGCAGGAATTGTAAATGATTCTGTCACAGATGGGCCTGGGATTCGTTATTCTCTATTTTTACAGGGTTGTCCACACTCGTGCAAAGGTTGTCATAACCCCTCATCAATTCCATTAGATGGCGGTCGAATTGCCACTATTAATACCATTTTTAATGATATTAAAGCAAATCCTCTTTTAACAGGTGTCACGTTTTCTGGTGGCGAACCCCTCTTGCAAGCAAGACCACTGACCAGCCTCGCTAAAATGATAAAAGAAATTGGTTTAGAGTTAGCTATCTATACAGGGTATGTCTATGAAGATATTATTAATCTTGGGCGCTATGCTGTAGAATTAATCTCATATGCTGATATTATCATAGACGGACCTTTTATTGAAAATCTTAAAAGTCTCGACTTGAGATTCAAAGGATCTAAGAATCAACGTGTAATAAATGTTAAAATGACTTTAGAAAACAATAACAATCCAATTATAGATACAACTAAGCGTTGGGAATAAACAATAGTTATTAATACGGAAAAATACTAGGTGTTTTGATTTTTAAAATATAAAATTTATGGGTTTATCCCCAGTTTTTACACAAAAGTTTAACAAATCTCCAAAAATACTCGCGCAGTAATTTCGCTGGCTTTTCATCTAAATATTTTAAAACGGTATAATGGTCGTTACTACAGGAATTGACATGAGAACAAAGCTTGAAAAATAGGAATATTAAGGCTTAGAGGTCAGAGAATACTTCCGAAAGAATGTATGTAAGCAGCTTTAGGAATCTGTATCGCCTGCGATGACCATTCAAGAGAAGCCAAATATCCCTAATTAGCGATAGTGAATGGTATATGAAATTGTATAATGTGCAGATATAGAATTGGCATCCATTGTTCATTGTCCATGAAAACAGGGGCCTTCCTGTGGCTCGAATGCAAACTAACGCATAATTAATTTGAGGTAATCCGTCTTTTTATTTCTATAGCCGTTTTATTATACTTTAATTATAAATCTGTTTTGAGAAAAAATAAAATATATTTTGGGCTTGTTGAAAAATGCTAATTTTCCTCAAAAGCGCTCGTTATAAGATTTAACTATTCAAATCTAAATTTTTGTTTAATTAAGCAAATAAATCCTAAATTATTCTAATGGCGCGAGCAAATTAAACCCTTCATTAATATATATCACGCATATATTTCTTCCCACTTATAAATTTAATATTTAAAAATATGTAAATTTTAAACATCTAATCAATGTGCTTTTTTTTGGGTATGTTCTGATTTGCTGTTTAACCAAGTTCAATAACAAAATGTTGTGATCAAGTTTTTTAAGACAGAGACAAAGTGTTAATGAATTTACATGAATTATTGATTAAATAATAAATTTTGCTATATAAATTATGTTAATATTAACTTGTATGTTTGAGTTTAAAAATTTATATAGAAGTTTTTATGTATTCGCACTGGTTGTGTTCGAGTGTTATTTTTTCGCCGTTTCTTGAAGTCGTCAAAACGTATGCGAAATGGTCGTGCGTCACAAGTAAATATGTTTTTATCGAAACACTCTCCATATCAGCCTTTGACTAATGAAGCTCTTCTGTATTGAAATGCCTTTTAGGTTGTCTAATAGATATGTGCCGTCACCGTTCCTTACGTCTGACTGCTTAATGTATTTGCCCAGTTTAGTGAATGCCATTTCCGTCGCCACCTTTTACTTTCCAGTAACCCGTTTTGTCGGAGCCGATGCGTTCAAGCAATCCTTTATCCTTTAAGCCTTTTATTGCGCGCTTAATTGTGACTAAATCTTTGCCGATGTCGCCCGCTATGTCCTCGGCGGTTAGTTTGCCGTTACCGCTTAAAAGCCCGAGTATCGCATTTTGAGTAGCCGATATTTTTACAGTGGCGTTTTTACCTTTTACAGTGGCGTTTTCACCCGCATTGATATGCAAATCTCGGTTTCGCAAAATATGCTTTTCCCCAAGTAAAAGGTTGCCAAAAAAACGATCAATGAAAGTCCTGTCGGGATACACGCCCTCGAAAACGTTGGTTGCGGCGGCGCGCACAAGCGCGTTCCTAAAATACCACGAGTGATCGGCAAATAGATAATTTGAAACGCCTTTGAAACCAAGCGAGCGCAAATACTTTATTATAAACACCGCAGTCGTGCGGGTGTTTCCCTCGCAGAAAGGGTGTATTTGCCAAATGTTTATCGTAAACTCCGTTATATGCTCCGCCATCTGCTTTTTAGAAAGCCCTTTATAATTATGCTTTCTTTCCTTGTCAAAGTCATAATCGAGCGCATTCCCTAAAATAGCGGCGTTCGCATAATGCACGGTATCGCCGTCAAGCACCCATTCGCCCTTAGTTATGTTATAACCCCGCGTTAGACCAGCGTGTGTAAACACGCCGTCAAAAAGCCGTTTGTGGATTCCGATATATTCTGCAGGACTGAACGTAAATGCTTTTTCTGACAGGATTTCGGTAATATGCGCGGAAACCTTGTCCGCTTCGTCCTTTCGCTCTTTGTCATCGGTCTTTTTAGGCTTTGCCACATAGTAACTTTCAAGGTTTGCTTTGACCTCGGCAATGGTCATTTCGCTCTCAATGTTCTTTTTGGCAAGCTCAATAAGATATTCGGACGGCTTTAATCCGTCCACCGCTTGAAGTCCGATTGCTATCTGCCAATTCTCAGCTTTCTCATACTTTTCGGGTTCGCCCTCTTTTTTGTATTCATCAAAATTACTCATTCTGCACCCTCCTAAGTCACGTCAAATCCTATCCCCTTAAACGAGGCTTCAAGCATTGTTTGCGATTTTTTCTCTTGCTCCAAAAAGACTTTGACCTCGGCTTGTATTCCCCCCATCTCTGCTTCGTAGTCTATTTGCAAATCACGGTCGACAAACTCGATGTACTTGCTTGGTGTAAGGCTGTAATTCCGTGCGGCGATTTCCGCGAGTGTCGCTGACTTGCATAGTTCGGGTATGTCCTCGTAGCCCTCACCAGTCTGCTAACTGATGTATGTTTTCTTAATTGCGTTGATTTGGCTCTCGTCAAAACAAACATATCTCTTTTCGTAAATGTTAGTACTCCAACGCCTAAGGTCAATAAACAAAAACTCATGCTCTCTTTTCCGCAAATTGCGACCGTTTTGCATTCTTGCCTTTTTTATGTTGTTTATTATCCAAAGCGTAACCGAAATATCGTTGAGTGACATCTCTCTCGGTAGCACGATTATTATTCGACCTTGCCTTTCTCAATTAATTGGGTGCGGATTTTTAGCTCCTCGCCGTCTGCGTTCAATGCTCCGTTTGCGAGTAGAAAACCCGCCATGCCGTTTGTGGCGTCAAGTTTAGAAACCATGTGCAAAATCCAAGCATAGTCTGCATTGCTCCCCAGTGGCAAGCCGTATCCTTTGCAACGGTAATCGTCCGTCAGCTCGTCCTCTCCGGCCACTTTTTTAAGTTGAACGGCGGATTTGTCATGATGTAGTTGACCGTCGTGTCAGGGTGTCTATCGTTCTCAAATGATGAAACCGCTACGTCGCCGAGATTTGTGTGCTATTCCTCTAATAGCAAGGTTCATTTTAGCAAGCCTCCAGGTGTCGGGGTTTTTCTCTTGTCCTACTGAAATCTTTAAGCGGTCGCCGTGGTGTCTTGCAACAAATTTTAGGCTCTGCACGAACATTCCGCCCGAACCACATTCCTGCAATTGCAAAGTATGCTATCGAGGCTTATTTCTTTTTCTTTTTTTACTGCTTTTGCCTTTGCTATTTATCACTCCTTATCCTGTTGGTCGGGTCTTAATTTGAATAACCGTATATCGTTGCATTTAAAGCACAAAAATCCGTTAACTTTTGACTTGCGCCCTTTTGAAGCGTTTATCTCGGTTGCGATTGATGAAATTGACCCATTCTTGCCGTTATATGATATTTCGTTTATGCTATCCGCAACAACTGCCGTAATCGACTTGTCATTGTACCAGTGTATCTCTGTACCTACTTCAAGCCCAATCATTTCAAATGTAGTCCTGGGTCTGTTTTTGCTTCCTGTATCATCCACTACTCCCTCTGTTTCGATATTTGTTTTGTCACTAACACCTTTTAAATCTTTTGCGTAACTGATCGCTTTTTCTATACACCCGCTCCAAAAAAACTCAGTTTTTCTCTTTGACGATGAATAATGGCGAAATTCTGCAAACTGATCGTGCACCTTTTTCTCTACCCAATCGACATCGTCGCACTCAAAAACTGCCAAATAACCAAAGTCCTCGGGTACATTTG
>JAIRMA010000032.1 GCA_031259085.1 Christensenellaceae bacterium | reverse complement strand
AATTTTTGCAAATTGATTAACTGACTGTATCTCATATATATCACAAGATAATTTTTTGTTTGAAAGATATGTTGATGTTTTATCAAAGCAATCAATTATTTTCCCACTGCTAAATTCGCTATTTTTGTGAAGTGATATCCACTGAATGAATTTTTGTCTTGAATTTGATATTATTTTGGGTTGTTCAATTAGATTTGATTCATTAATCTCACTGTTTAGTTCATTCTGACTTAGATTATTTTTTTTACTAATGGCGCTAATAACGTTTGATTCTGTTAAATCTCGGGCACTACCGTTTGATACGATTAATTTATCTAGATCACTTTCTTTTTTGATTTCATGTAAATCCTGATGCTTTAATTCATGGGAATCTGCAAAACCATAATCATCGTTAGATTTTGATAATTCATTTGAGGAATTAATATTATTATTAAGATATGTATTTGAATAATTGTCTTTTAGAGGATTGGATTCAAGCTCGTTTTTATTTGTTACAATATCAGTGTTAAAATTATCGCGAAAATCAAGATCCGCATTTATTGCCTCAATATTTATTGGTGGCGTTACCTTAATATCCAATTTTTCATCGTACATCCCCTCACGATTTTCATTGATTTGCCCATTGAATGCGTTATTAAAAGGACCGTCTATGCCATTCTTATCTAAACAGTCATTCAAAAACATCTTAAACAGATTAGTATTTAGTCTAATTATATCAATTGCCGGTTCATCATAATGAGCTACTAAAGCATCTTCATTGCTGTCTAATATATTCTCAATGAAACTTGAAAAGATACAAGGATCACTAATCGAATCATATAAATTTAGAATGATTTTCCCACTGCTTTTAAGCCATAATGAGAGTTCGTCTAATATCATCAAGGTATATTTAGCATCAAATCCATTTTCTATGAGCCAATTCTCAAATATAGGTCTCAACTCCCTTATAACTCCTGTTACTAATTTTTTTTCAAAGCAAATCGTTTAATGTAATTACAGATTTACCATACTAAATTTTAATAATTTTAACGTTTAAAGCATCTTAAATTCGTAACTAATTTTGTATATTAGCAGTATATATAATCATTCGAGAAATGTCAAATCATATATTTCTAGATATTGATAATAAACAAAATTATCTAACAACTTCTGAAATTTTAATTGTTTTTATTCATCAAATCATAAATCTATGATAATGATCTCTAAACATCTCAATATCGTTCAAATTTAAAAACTGCAGTTAAATAATTGATAAATTAATTATTGTATGATATAATGATTAGAAAATTCTAATCAACTGGAGATAATGAATGGCAAATATTGCTTCACAAAAAAAGAGAGCCGAATTATCGGCTACACAGAATATTGTAAACAACAGTAAACGCTCAAGAGTAAAAACAGCAATCAAGAAATATGAGAATGCTGTAAACGCAAAAGATGTTGAGCTTGCTAAGTCCTTGTTACCTTTGACAATATCAATTATTGATAAGGCAAAATCAGATGGTATTTATAAAGCAAATACTGCAAGTAGAAAAGTCGCACGTTTATCTAAGCTTTACTCAACGCTCCTAACAGCACAATAAAATTGAGTCATGCCTAATCGATTAATTCGATTAGTAGCTGGGTGTGGCGCAGCTTGGTAGCGCGCATGAATGGGGTTCATGAGGCCGGAAGTTCAAATCTTCTCACCCAGACCACTTTACTAAAATTTTAATTCAGACATCTAATGTGAAATGACCTCTAAATTCTGTTTTTGGGTCGTTTTTCATAGTTCACTAAACTTTAATGTGACTGTGCCCTTAGGATATAAATAATTCTCATCGGATGTCTCTTGTTTGTAGCAATTAATCTCTATACTAAATTTATAATAATCAATCACATAATATGCTACGAATGAATCAAAAGCTTTGCCGTCTTTTATTAAGGTGTTAAGATTAACTTTTTCGCCTTTAGAGTCGGTAAATGACATCTTAGAATTTAACCCAGCTATGAGTTGCATGAATTTTGAAGTTTCATTTTTATATTGAAGAGCAATTTCAAAATAATATTTATTCCCGTCAATTCCTGGAGTATGCTTAACTCCATATACTGAAATTAAATCTGTAGCAGTTGAATTGATGTTTATTATAAGTCCTGGTATCGCCCATTCTGCATCTTCTGGAATCTCATTAATTTCATATGCTTCTTCAATGTTTTTTCTATAATAGTATTCATGTGTAACATAATTAGATATCTCACAAAATCGCACAGTTAATGTTTTTTCAGGGACTAAGAGCCTATTTCCAATCAAAGTGTCAACTGTATAATAAATTATCTCACATTGAAATCCTTTCTCGTTTCTAAAATAATCAGCTCTGAAAACTAATTCGGTATCTGTGTTGTAAAGTACTACACTCTTCTCGTCAGTTAAATATCCATCTCTTCTATTAGCAAAATTTTGATAATACGAATCGGTTATGCTAGAAAAGTTATCTTCTGTAGATTCTTTAAAAACGAGTGTCATTTTACTTTGATTCTTAATTTTAGTGGAGTTAACATCAACAGCTTCTAGCGTCTGATCAAAATATGTGATTTCACTAGCGTCAAGCCCTAAATTAGATAATTCATGATCGTTTGGCTGATTAACTCGAGAAAATAAAGTATATACAGATGTGGTCTCAACCGCTATGTCATCATTTAGTACAATCTCTAATATGAGTGTGCCAGCTACATATGTTATATCGCCTTCTGAATAGTCAAGCAAACAAAATAAAGCGTATACATTGTATCTCTCGTTTTTTTCTTCATAATCATATGTTGCTATATACTTAAAACCATGATCAAACGCAAAGCTAACTGGTGAAAAAGCATCATTTTTTGTTACTTTCGAAAAAGCAGTCATCAGACTTGTGTATTCAGTCTCTTGAACATTATAGCATTCAATATAAATCGCTTTTTTTTGATTTTCTTTGGGCTCTGTTATTACTTCAACTTTTTTCATCTTAAGAGACGTAGGAAGTGTGAATTTACCATCACCTAGTCCGAATGCAGTCAATTCCTCAGCAGTAGGTGTTTGTTTTCGAGTTGTTTGAGGATCGCACGCAATCAATACTAAGGTGATTATTAGTACTGATAAGACGAAAACTATCCGTTTATTAACTTTCATTTTTAACCTCGCACCTAAATTTTATTGATCAAATCAGGTATTACACAATATTATCTGTTAACGTAGCTAATTTAATATTGTATAATGTTCTTTATCTAATAAAGAAGACTTGTAACCAATGTTATGCTGAATGAATTAATCGCTAGCTACATGCCACTAAATGTAATTTTTTTTTATGCAATATCTTAATATTACTAGACTTTCTATTCTATTGTTGCATTATAAAAATAATACATAAAAGGGTAGTTTGCAGCGTCCGAAGCGTTAGCTACACTAGTGCCACTTTCGCCTAAATTTGCATACATTAATTCCTCATACTTTTTCCCGCCAGTACTCTGTGGTTCGCAGAATGAATAACCATGAGGAGCCTCAACTAATATCTTAATCGTCCCAGCAAGCTCTTCATCTTGCAATTTATATTCGTAGAAGCCTCTGGAATCAGTTCTAACTTCTTTGGTTTTTACAATCAGTCCAGACCCAGCGCCAGTATATGTAACTTCTATTTTTACAAGAGCATTTTTTATTCTAGTGGATGCACCTAGATTTAAATAATTAGTACCATCCTTGCTTGACGTAACAAACCCTACTATGTATACACCACTTTTATCTGAAACCTGATAAGCTTCAGACTGAAAATTTGCAAGCGTGTATTGTAAAGGTATTTTATCCCCATTAGTGTCCGTGTTGGCTTTCGTTATCATGCTGAATGCTACACCAGCCACGGCAGAAATATACGGTGTGGGCGTCCAGGCTGATAAACCATATCTCACAAATGTTGTAGAAAATTTTTCGTAGAAATCATCTAGTATGGGCGCTGTACTTTCATAACCCATAGCATAAGTATATGAAGAATATACAGTACCATTATATAAAATAGATTGATTATCTGTGCCACGCGCTGTATATAAATACCAATCAAGGCCAGCTCTCTCTAACTCTTTATATTCGTCTGTATAATATGATGAGAATGTTTCTCTAAGATATAAACTAGCGCTTGACTGTAAAATGACATTGTATTTCTGAGAATCGCCAGAAATACCAATCTGCTCTGTATTTGTATCAGTTATAAGCTCATTACTTGGTGCGACAGGCACTAAACCAGAATATGGATTTTCATAACGATAAAAAAATTCGTTGTCTGTTTCTATCAATTCAAACGCAATACCACTTTCATATAATTCTTTAACTATCGCAGAATTGTAATTAAGAATTGAATCAATCTTGTCTGATTTATAATCAACCTCTAGATTTATTTTTGCATTATCAAGCCATGGATCGATTAATGTCACACGAGTTGGGCTCTTAGATTCCTGCAAAAATCCATCTCTAGCTAAATTACTCAAATACTCGGCAACAGCTATCGCAATATTAGCTCCACTCCCATTACCAATTAATCTTAGTTCCATCATTTTGTTTGGAACTACTGTTCCTGTATTTGCTACATTTTTAGGTGAGGTTACTAACTTCATCCATTCCATAACAAATGCTTCAGTTAATGTAAAATCTATATTTGAATCTTCAACCAAATTTCCATCGACGTCAATATAAGTCATATCTTTGCTCGAATATGCCTTTTTATTTATGTTATCATTAGTATCATCCGCAAAATTTTCAAAATGAAAAATACCTACATTAAATCCCAACTTGCGCCAATAATATGCTAATTCCAAATTCATGCTTAAGGAATTTGAGCTAAGTATGTTGTCAGTCGTATCAGAATCATTAGAATAAATGTCTACTGGAAGCGTATAACTGTCTTTTTTATCGTATTTGCTTTTCCCAGTAAATAAAATAACAGACGGTTTATTTGGATTAAATGCTATATCACTACCATCCTCTTGAAACCACTCTAATGTAAGTGCATATGATGGAAGATTGTCTGGGATATCATATTCCTGCAGGATGAACGTGGGTGTGTTATCAATTAAATCATCGTCATTGTTACACGCAAATAAAAATGAGAACCCTGTAAGCGCAATTGCAGAAATGCATAATATCACAAGTGTAACATTTATAGCACTTGATAACTTATGTGTTCTGCTTTTACCCTTTCTAATCATATATTATAATCCTACCTTTGATTTCTATTATTTAAATACCAACAACATTTTTCATCATATAGATTAAGAAATTATTTACTTGATCAAACTACTTGTTAATTAAAATTATATCTCTATTCTTATCTACATCAAATTGTGAACTATTAAAGATATAAAAACAAATACCGTTCATTAAGCATAACTCTACTGCTGTAAGGTATTATTAAAGACGCCAAATACTATTATTTAAGAATGCCTAAAAGATTAAAAACTAATATTTAGTCGCTCTTAAAATAACTATCAAATCCAAATTTATACATTAATCAAAAAGAGAGTATGTACATTGCTGATATTTATACAATAACTGTTTAATATCTATGGGAATTCTCGTTTTTTTTGCATATGGAGTGTATTTGATCAATCTTAATACATCATAATTATACTTTAATTATAGATTTAAGTCAATATAAATATTAATTAGATACAACTTTATGTGATTTAGTGAATAATTTTGACTTTTCAATTGACAACTATAATCAAAGAATTATATAATAAATAGTAAAATTTTTAATCACAAAAAAGTTTCAAATTAAACAAATTCTAATCCAGGTAGAGGTATTAAATGTCATTCATCAAACGCCACTTAGCCAGAATTTTATCGATTCTCATTATCCCAGTGATGTTCATGGGTGCCGTAGGCTGTAATGAGGTTCAACCTAGCGCTCCCAAAAAAGCAATAATAATGGTAACGCCTCTGTTTGGTGGTGGGCTTTTAGACTCTGAGACAGGAGACAATGTATGGGATCCTTTCGCACCAAACTCAGATCTTGGCGGCGTTTCTGATATATTTAACTACATATTTGCAAATTTAACTGAATTTGCTGGAATATTAGGACCTCTTTTAAATAATAGCCCTGAGACATCTGTATTTGCCCCTCTTGCAATGACACAATACGGAGAAAGCGTTAATCCTAACATTATACCAGCAAACTACATAGACCCTGAAGTCAATCATATCTATTATGGTGCGCTCTCAATGTTTAAAGATTTGATCATAGAAGTAAAAGAACTCTACGGTAGTGAATACGACGTAAAAATGTTTAACTACGATTGGAGATTGGATAATGGCATTAACTCACAAAACCTTGAGGTATTCATTGACGAAAATAACTATTCTGAGGTAGTACTAATATCCCACAGCATGGGTGGACTTGTAGTGTCAGGGTATTTATCCAAAAATGATGTGAATTACAAAAAGGTTAAAGCATATATTCCAATGTCCGCACCATTCTTAGGCTCGTTTGAAGCCATAAAGTACTTAAATGATGTGGATCGTTTTGTATCAAACCTGTTTAATTCTATATCTGGACTTAGTTATAATAATGGTGTTTTAACTATGTTTTCTTCCATTCATAAAAACCTAAATATAACAATCCCATACCTACAGGAATTTATTCGTAACTGTCCCTCAATTATCCAACTCCTTCCATCATACGATATGCTTTTGACAGCTCAATATAATGCTGTCGAAAATGATGTAGGTTTCACTATTGATAGCAAGGCAATAAAAAACAGTGAGGATTTGTATAACTTCTATTCATCACAAAGTTGGTCATTTCTGCGTGATGAAAATGGCGCAATATTAAAAGATGATAATGGACAAGATATGTTAAAGCCTTTTGTCGAAAATCTAAAACAATTCCATGAATCAATGTTTGTTATTAATTCTAATGGCGAAAGAGTACACGCTACTTCCTTAGTTAACACTTACTATTTAGTGGGACAAGGATATACAACGACAACAATTTATGAGCAGTATCAGGGCACTGACATCTTTGGAACAACATTATTAGGTGATGGTACAGTTCCAATATACAGTCAAACTTCTGGATTGAGCACTGATTTGTTATCATCTACAGGGAAATTGTATTTATTTAAAGGTACTCATGGTGAAACTGGAACATGGTCATTTGTACGAGATAGAATTATACCATTACTTAGTGCAATAACTGGTATAGCTTAATTTTGAATGTTTAATTATCTAATGATTTATTAGCAGTTTTGGATAATTCATTCTATATATACAATAATGCTAACAAATTGTTTTACCTCTAGATTATTTTTTTGCAGTCGCTTGTTTGTAGCAAATTAAATGAGGAGAATCATGCAAAACAGCCGTAAAAAGAATATTGATGGATTTAATACAGATAATCAAAATAAAAATCCTCAAGAAATTCAAGTGATAGGTGATCGATATATTCACCCAAATAATATCATAAGCCACTTGTTAATTATTACCTCGCTTGTCATTCTTGCTGTTGCATTTACTGTTTTCGGAATAAAAGATAGAGCTATGTTTGCAAAATATGGACTTTATCCAGTAATACTTTTTATTGTTTTTTTTAATTTAGTTATTTTTTCCTTAATTGCAACCTTAATTAAAATTCAATATGATATAAGTTTAAACCGAAAAAATCCAACACCTACAATAACAATAACTGATGATTCGTTCAATTTGAATATGTATAATGGATGTGTCATGCGTGTTGCTATATTAGATGTTGAAGACATATACCTACGAAAATCAATAGTAACTGGAGAAAGGAATTTTAAGGGCTGTGCAAGCCTTATCTTTGTGATTAAAAATGCATCTAAAAGAAGTAGCAAAATAACTGTAAACTACGTAGCAAACGCTCCTGCAGCTATACTTAAGATTCGAGATATCCTAGATAATGCAAAACTATAATATATACCTACAGAAAATGTTATAAAATTAAGCTTTATCATGCTCAGATAGAATAAAACCTCACTGCTTTTTGTGAATTATCTAAATAATCATATTGAGTGTTATAGTATTTAAATGTTACTAATATTAATTTGTATTTCACATATAATTAAATATGCAACTTCACTCAAAAAGCAAACAGATACTTAAATCCGCATTCCTCGTCACAATATTTTCTATTTTTACGCGTGGCATATCATTTATTTTCAAAATCTACTTTTCAAGAGTTTTAGGCGCAGAAGCTATGGGATTATATCAAATTTGCTTGTCTGTATTTTACTTATTCGTAGCTTTCACTTCAAGTGGATTAGTTACAGTATTATCAAGACGAGTAGCAGAGGTGCGCGCATTAAATCCCCTAGATAGAGGATTATCTCTTTTGAGCGCATCTTTGATGGTGACGATAATATTATCATCATTTATGGTATTTATTTTATACTTTTTAAGGAACCATATTAACTTTTTATTTTCTGATGAACGAGCTAAGCCACTATTTTTAATCATGTTACCAGCACTAATAACTACTTCAATTTATGGGATCGTGCGAGGTTGGTTTTGGGGAAATAAGGATTTCTTATCATTTAGCATAACTGAATTACTCGAAGAAATTTTTAGAGTCTTGTTTTCAGTATTATTTGTGTCTGGTTTATTCGGGGCTGTATTGGGTGAGCGTGGAATAGTATTAGCATTCGTTGTCTCAGACATAATGGTTGCTATTGTGCTTGTGATTTTGTTCTTTATAAAAGGGGGACGGTTAAGAAAACCATCTCTCTTTAAACCGTTATTAATGCCTTCACTCCCTTTAACTGGAATGCGTATATTTGCTGGTTTATTGGGGACTACGATCGCAATTCTTTTACCGATTCGATTAATGGCAGGCGGATTTTCAACAGCTGAGGCAACTGCCAGCTTTGGTAGAATTGCGGGCATGGCAAATCCTTTATTATTTGCCCCAAATGCAATTATAACTTCTTTATCGATAGTGTTAATACCAGAAATGAGTGAAAATGGTATCAAAAAACAGAATTTAATGCTATCTAGACATATTGAAGGTGGCATTAGCTTTTCGCTAGTAATTTCTGGTGCATTCCTTATTTTGTTTGCAGCATTTGGCAGTGATTTGACTAGGCTACTATTTGCAGATAACAAATCTGGAGAATATTTACAAGTAGCATCCTACTTATTGTTAATAATGCCGATTTGTCAAATAACATCATCAGCACTTAATAGCATTGGTCTTGAAAAAGAGGCATTTAAATCCTATTTATGTAGCTCCTTATTTTTGATTGCATCTATATATTTTACTGCTCCAGTTGTTGGCATATATTCGGTAATTATAGCAAATTTTATATCTATGATTGTAAATTCAATAATGAATCTTTATTTCTTAAACAAGCGGATCCCTCTAAAATTTGATTTCTTTAAACCACTTGCTTATATCACAATATTCTCAATTCCCTGGATAATGTTTGCAAAAAATTTGCGGCAGATCGCAAATAACTTGCCATCACTAATAACTGTTTTGTTGAGTGGATTGATTATCACAATACTATATATTGTGTTCTTATATTTGCTAGGACTACTAAATATTGGTGGTTTTCTAAAGTTCAAAAACTTTTCAACTGGTAAGCACAAACAGAATGCTACCTAACATATTTTAGTGTCTAGTTAAAGTTTATATCAAATTTGCTTAAATTTTTAATTGTAATCTTTAATAATATCAGGGCGAACGCATGAAAACTTCTATACAAATTTTTAAACTCAAACATACAAGTATAGGCATGGTTTTTCTTGAAATGAATAGCTCATGTTTTTTTTGCCAAAATTACATTTGATTTAATTAGTATATTATATTATTATGTTGCAAATATCGGGTCATTTTATGTGACAAATAATTAAATTTGTGACACAATTATTAGTTAACTTGTTATTCATTTTAGTGGCAAAATATAGAGTAATTTCGCTTTTGTCATCCTAATTTGAAAATTTATACTAAGGAGTATGTATATGGAATTTGCTATGAAATCAGTTAAACACTTTACTGAGTTAGAAGATAACCGTCAACAAAGTAAAATAAAACATCTGCTAACAGATATAATTGTAATGTGCATCATTGCAATAGCTTGTTCATGTAAGTGTTTTATAGATATTGAATCCTTTTTGAAAAGTAGGATTGAATATTTACGAAAAGATTTAGGTATGGAACTTAAAAATGGAATTCCGTCACATGATACAATAAAACGAGTTATGGCGCCCTGTGATCCCAAAAATTTTCAAACTGTCTTCTAAATTTTGCAAAGTCTTTGACAGAATCTACCAGAGGAGTTTAGGTTAGTATTGATGGAAAATGCATTAAATCAGCTCATAAAAAAGATGATGAAAATTTCCATATAGTGTCTGCTTAAGGGGCTAAAACGAATTGGTTTTAAATCAAACACGAACCCCGAAAAAGTCAAATGACATAAAAGCCATACCAATACTATTAAAAAGTTTAGAATTAAAAGAAACTATAATTACTGTTGATGCCGTGGGTGCACAGAAAAACATAGCAAGCTATATAACCTGCAGTGATAACAAATATGTTCTAACAGTTAAGCGCAATCAAAAGAAATTATATAGCAAATTAATCAATAAATATGATGTATTTATTAAAAATATTGAATTACATAATGCACAGAACGTTATGGTGACAGATGAGAGTTGACATGGTAGAATTGAGAAAAGAAGCTACTATTATATAGATGATATTATAGATTTGAATTTAAATAATGATTGGTCTGGAATAACTAGCAATGGTATTTAAACAGTATCTTTGCAAAATTTGAACTTTATTAATTATATTTTACTAAATATATAAAAAAACAATGGGAAAACTACGTAGTGTAAGTTAAAGAGGGGAGAGGTGTGCCAAAAAACAGGTTAAACTGGAAAAGACAGGATGTTTTCTTATGATTTACAGAAAAAAACCGTTGCTATTTAAGCAAAATGTATTATTTTAAGTATCTAGAACAAATATTTAATGAATTAGAGGCTGTGAGGCATAAAAAAATATAAATATTAACATTTTTTTTATGTTAATTCTAACATTAAGGCTTTCATGCCTTTGCCCTGTAATAATATAAGCTTTTTCCATTGTAAAATTAATCTGATTATCTATCAAAATTATTGATTTCTAAAGCAAAAGATGTTAAAATAATATCATTAGATTGTTAAATTTTAGTTGGGGCAATTAACTCAGTTGGTAGAGTGCCTCCGTCACATGGAGGAAGTCATGGGTTCGAGTCCCTTATCGCCCACCAAGATTGTCTAAATCGAACCGCTCTATTTGGGCGGTTTGGTCGTTATAGCCGTTTATTATCTCGTCAACACAGACTTTTTCGTTGTCAGTGCCTTTTATATTAAAGGTTATTATTATTTTATCGTTCCATAATATTACTTTGTTTATAAAACAATCTATTATTCGTTCTCTAAATTGTTCATCATCTGCGTTGCCGTTTATGAATTGCAAGAACCAATATTTGACTACGTCATAGACAAGTTTAATTGGCTACTTTAATTTATCAATTTCTATTTTAGCGGACAGGTCGGCTTTTATGCTTTCAAGTTCAAGCATACAGCTTTGGGTGGTGTCGTTGTAAATGCCGTTTTCAAGTGCGGTAATAATCGTATTTAGTTTCTTTTGGGTATCGTTTAATTTTTTTAAGGTATTGTACTTCGCTGTTGTTCGTTGTTTGTTTCTCGTCATATGCAATCACATGCTCCGTGATTTTATCTATAATGCTGTTTTGTTGTAAAACAGCCATTGTTGTTTTAATAACAAGGTCTTCTAAATACTTTTTGCTGATGACTTCCTTTTCGCATTTTCCTTTGCGGTTTTTGATTAGATAGCATTTATAATAACGGTATATTGTGCCGTTGGGTTTATTGGCACTGTCGGTGATTATATGATATTACAATAACCGCAAAAGAGTTTACCGCTTAATAAA
>JAIRMA010000094.1 GCA_031259085.1 Christensenellaceae bacterium | reverse complement strand
GCTGAGTGTAAAGACTGTCGACATAATTAAAAATTTACCAAAATTAGATTTTGGGAATCTTTGTGAATCAGATAATTATGATCATATAGATGATAATTCTGCGCTAGATAGTGATGATTTTGACAATGATATATCTATTGATGAGGGTGATTGATGAGGTATCGAATTTTTTAGATTAAACGTTTTAACAGCATTAGCTGCAAAAATATTATTGCGTTAGAGCTTCAAAATTTAACAAAAACCGATAACTAAAATTACGGGCAGCCCTGAGGTTTTAGAAGTAAATGATTAACTAGTTACCTATGGTTAACTAAAAAAAAACACCATTTATATATATAATAAAGATAAATATTTTAGAAAATAGTGGTATAATAATATACAAAGAACCTATATGAATTTAACATTAGAATTAAATTGTATTTTAAAACAAAGGATGGTTCAATGATGAGCAATAAACTTAAAATTTTAACGAACGACAATTTTCAAAGCACTATTTCAGATACCAAATTGACATTGGTCGAGTTTGGAGCCACGTGGTGTTCTCCGTGTAGAGCATTACATCCTATAATAAATGAAATCGCAAATGAAATTGGTGATAAGGTTAACATCTGTTCTGCTGATGTTGATAAGTGTGAGAGAGAGGCAGGTAATTACAATATAATGAGTGTTCCTACTATCTTAATTTTTAGAGATGGGAATGTTCTTGAACGTTTTACTGGTTTTAAACCGAAATCCGACATAATAGAAATAATAAAAAAGCATAAATAGTACAATCAAGGAGAATGAATTGATTAATAAAGAGATTAAGAAACTTGACCCAGAATTATACGAAGCTATTCGTTTAGAAATAGAGCGTCAGGAAAACAATGTTGAGTTAATAGCTAGTGAAAATTTTGTTTCACCTGCTGTTTTGAGTGTAGCGGGTACACCACTAACCAATAAATATGCAGAAGGATATCCTGGAAGACGATATTATGGTGGTTGTGAATTTGTAGACATCTCTGAACGTTTAGCAATAGAAAGAGCTAAGAAATTGTTTGGTGCTGAGTATGTAAATGTTCAACCGCATTCAGGTAGTTCAGCAAATTTCCAGGTCTATTATGCACTTTTAAAGCCAGGTGATCCAGTACTAGGGATGAATTTAAGTCATGGAGGGCATTTGACTCATGGAAGTAAAGTCAGTATAAGCGGGAAGTACTTTAATTTCACCTCATATGGCGTGAATCAGTCAGGGTATATAGATTATGATGATGTACAGCGTATTGCCAATGAGGTTAACCCTAAGATGATCGTGGCAGGGGCCTCAGCATATCCTAGAGAAATTGATTTTAAAAAATTCAAAGAAATAGCACAATCTGTGGGTGCTATACTAATGGTAGACATGGCACATATAGCTGGTCTTGTTGCTGCAGGATTGCATCAGAATCCAGTTGAATATGCTGACATTGTCACTACAACAACTCATAAAACTCTGAGAGGTCCACGCGGTGGGATGATTCTTGCAAAGGCGGAATACGCAAAGCTTCTTGATAAGGCTGTATTTCCTGGGACACAAGGTGGACCATTAATGCATATTATTGCAGCTAAAGCCATAGCACTTTTGGAGGCTCAAACTCCTGAGTTTATTTCTTATCAAAAACAGGTTGTAAAAAACGCTCATACAATGGCTACTAGATTAATTGAAAATGGATTGAGTTTGTTTTCTGGTGGAACCGATAATCATTTGATGTTAGTGGACTTAAGAGGTACTGGTGTTAGTGGCAAAGAGCTTGAAAAACTACTCGATGATGTAAATATCACAACCAACAAAAACTCTATACCGTTTGATGAAACTGCTCTACCAACTAATCCGAATGGATTGAGATTAGGTACTCCAGCAGTTACAACGCGCGGGATGAAGGAAAAAGAAATGAAAATAATAGCGGATTGTATTGTTAAAACGATCAAAGAGAAGGAAGCGGCTCAGGAGTATGTTAAAGCAAAAATAAAAGAATTAACGGCAGCCTATCCTTTATATAAAGATAAAATTGATTGGTAATATCTTTTAATAGATTTAAAGTGGTGGATACATGCGAGTTTATTTAGATAATGCAGCGACGACAGGGTTGGATCCTAAAGTGCTAGAAAAGATGAATCAATATTTTTTAAAAGATTTTGGAAATCCATCTTCATGGCATTCTTTTGGCAGAGATGCTTTAAAAGGCGTAGATCGTGCTCGCGACAAAATAGCTGACATATTAGGAGCTAAAAATACCGAAATATATTTTACGTCATGTGGCACGGAAAGTGACAACTGGGCTTTGCGCGGTGCAATAAAGGCTTCACGCAACCTTAAAAAACATATTGTAACTACAGAAATTGAACATCCAGCCATACTAGATACTTGCCGGGATCTAGAAAAAGACGGTATTGAAGTGACATATGTAGGTGTTAACAGTGATGGTCAAGTCAGTGTAGATGATATAAAGAATGCTATAAATAAAGATACTGTTATTGTGTCTGTAATGACAGCTAATAATGAGATAGGCTCAATTCAGCCAATCTCAGAAATAGGTGAATTTTGCAGAGATGAGGGTATATATTTTCATACCGATGCAGTACAAGCGGCTGAAAGTGAAGATCTCAATGTTGATAAGCTCAATGTTGACTTATTATCCTTATCTGCACACAAGTTTCACGGACCTAAGGGGATTGGTATATTGTATATTCGTTCTGGTGTTAAGCTAGCAAAATTAATGACTGGAGGTCATCAGGAGAGAGGACAAAGAGCTGGGACAACTAACACACCATTAATTGTGGGGATGGCTGAAGCCTTAGATATCACAGTAAACAATCGTGATAGATATGTAAAACAAGTATCTGAATTAAGAGATTATTTAATTGAGCGCGCTTTAAAAGAAATTCAATTTGTGCATTTGAATGGAGGACGAACAAAGAGACTACCAAACAATGTTAATTTAAGTTTTGATTTTATAGAAGGCGAGTCCTTATTAATGATGCTCGATCTTAGTGGCGTAGCAGTCAGTAGTGGATCAGCTTGTTCATCAGGATCACTTGAGCCATCACACGTAATACTTGCGTTAGGTGTTAAACCTGAAGTTGCGCACGGTTCAGTGCGATTTAGTTTAGGAAGAGATACAAAAAAAGAGGAAATAGATTTTGCTTTGGATTCCTTAAAAAAATCTGTTACGCGTCTTAGAGAAATTTCGCCTCTTTTTAATGTTCAAAATGGGGAGGGTTATTATGTATAATCAAAAAGTGATAGATGTTTTTGCTAACCCAAAAAATGTTGGTGAGATTGCCGATGCAAATGGAGTTGGAACCGCTGGGAATGCAAGTTGCGGGGATATAATGAAGGTTTATCTAAAGATAGAGGATGATATAATAAAAGATGCTTCTTTTGAAACCTTTGGATGTGCCGCAGCCATTGCTTCGTCATCAGTTGCTACTGAAATGGTAAAAGGATTATCCCCAGAAATGGCTTTGAATATTAAAAATTCAGAAGTTGTAGAAATCCTAGAAGGACTTCCGCCTCAGAAAATTCATTGCTCAGTGTTGGCTGAAGAAGCTATACATGCCGCAATAAATGATTATATAAGCCGGAAAAATAACGAATCAAAAACTGAGTCATAATGATAAAAACTCATTTGTTGATAGCGTTCTAAATAACAAATTTAACCCATAATTAGGATTTTTCGAGACGTGTTTATGTTTTAAAAAGCCTAATTATCAAGGTGATTTGAGCGCGTCTTAAGTTAAAGTTAAGTTGCATCCATTTTTTTGTTATGTTATTTAAAGATTTAGAAAATTTCTTACTCTATTTGTTTACTATATTTTCCAAGTATTTTATCAACATCATTCTCTCCTAAGAGGTGTTTTAACGTATCACGTTGGACAGGAAGCATTTCAGAATATTTGTCTTCGGATTCTGAATTCTCGGCTTTGACTTTATATATTGTATCTAAGTGATCTAATACTTCTTTTAACTCTACATAATCTGGCAAAGCACTTTTTTCCATACGAACTCTAATCTCACTTAAGTATATTTCTGCTAAAAATTGTATGAATAGCTTAGCTTCTAATCGTTTCTTATCAGACAAATGCAAATATTTAGTGTCAAGAAAGTTTCCAATATTATTAAAGTCGTTTTTAATACGATTTTGTATTTGATATAAATTTAAAGCATCAATAGCAGTTTTTATAGATTTATCATTAGACAAAATGCACATTGTGCCCGCATAAGGTTGAATTGCATTTTTTATTGAATCCGAATCATATTCTACAGTTCTGATATTTTTATCATCAGTTTTCACAGTCATAAATTTTGCATAGTTCGGATTAATCCGAGCTATTTCAGATTCCTCTATTCTATTACCTTCATTTTTTAATTGTGCAATGAGATTATTATGACTGTTCCCCACATTATTGAAGCAATAAATAATATGTGCATAACATTCACATTGATTAATTATCTGTACATTTGGATCAGAGGTTTTGTAGTTACCTTTGTAAGAAATTGCTTTTGCCTCGTTTATAATGGATCCATTATCAAGTGTTCTTTTTTGTGATATCCATCTACACTCCGTTGTTGATATATAGTAAGACTTATCCTGTATTTCATGATATGATATAGAATGTAATCTCGCTTCATGCTCCTTTGCTATTAAATCTTCGATCCACAGTTAATTATTTAAGAGGACTTGTGAGAAATTCTTATTGTTCTGTAGCATGTAGTCTATATTTTCTGGAATTGCAAATTCAGTATCACACGTTGTACTATTTGGATTCAAGCCAAATTCGTGTAAAAAAGATAGCATATTATTAAGAGATTTTAAATCATAGAAACTCTTATTTAATCGTTGTACAAAGAGTGGCATGCCTGTATCCTTAAGACAAACGATTACATAATTTAACTTTTTAAAGAAGTCCTCACTGCGATGTCCCCAGGTCTCTACATCAATATCAGACATCTCAGATGAGTATGAAACTAAACGATAAAGGATATTATCACCACCATTTTTAAATTTCTTAGACCAGGCTTTGAAAAACTCTAGTTGTTTTTCTACATACATATCCTCAAGCGTTTTAAGATATATATTTGTCTATCATAGGTGCGTTTATTGGCGCATAATGGTAATTCAACCATGATGAACTATCTGATAGCATATTACCTTTAGCTACCATGTACCACGCATAAGACAATATTTCTTTAGAAGCCTCATATTCAAAGATATCTGATAACAGTGTATCGAGATCATATTTCTTAAGTTATGTCATTAAGCAATCGATAGTCCTATGGATTTTATTTTGAGAGTAGACATTAATAGTTTTCTCCTTTAGTCTTTATAATATAAACACTCTGATATTCTAAAATAATAGGTTACTTTCATTACAGAAGTTATCCACTTGCTGAATTTAGAGTAAGGTTTTAAATGATCTTATATAAGTGTTAAGCAGATTTGAAAATTCTTTAGAGGGTTTGCTTTCGTTGATGAATTATAAAAGCATTTTTTTAGAATTCGTGAATCTAAAGGACAATTAGGGTAAAATATTTTTTTTAAAGATCCAGAAAGCACGTGGTCTTTTAACATCAAATTGAGGGCACATTTAATGATGAATTCGTGTAATTTTAATGTATACATATTAGCATAATAAGATTTAATTATCAAATTTTTTTATATAAAAACGCAAGAAGTATTGTTTTTAATAAAATTTACTGAGATTTGCTCCTTAAAGTTATAGATGATAGTGCAATGTTTTGACTGCATTGATTGTGCATAATAGCTTTATATGTTAAGAGTCATTAAAACCATTAAAATATATGATCAATGGGAATATTTAAACTACTAAAAAAACATTTATCGTATACCCTAATCTATTTAAACATTATCAAGTTGATGAACAGTCAAGCATTTGCAACAAACAAATTAAAGTTTTTTTAAATTTCTGCAAGTTTTTATAAAATTTATTTAAAATGGATCGAGCTCGATCCATTTTAGCTATAATATTTTTATTATAATGTTGTTATAAAGTAGTCTATTTTAAAAAATTGAGTATAGGAAGTCTAGTCGCATTAATAAAATGCAAACTCAAATTTAG
>JAIRMA010000005.1 GCA_031259085.1 Christensenellaceae bacterium | reverse complement strand
CCCAACGCGCCTTCCCAGTATATGTCCAGTGGCTTTTTTGGTGGGAGATTCCCGTATACAGCGGAGGGTCCGTCCTCTTTACTATGAGGTTCCCAATGTTAGGCACTACGGCACCTTGTAATCTTGAATATTTGTAGCCTTTTCAAAAACCATTGTCAAGAATTTTATCTACATTTCTAAATTTTTTTTCATAATAATGTTACTGCTAATCTCAAATGTCTAAAAGTTGCCAATCTCATTTGTCCACATTTTGCCAAAACCCTGTCTAAGCAACCCAATTTTGCCTCCAAAAAAAGTTTTTGAATTTTAAGAATTAGTGTTATAATATCATAGAAAAAAGATAAATAATTTATAATAAAATCTAACTTTAAGGAATATTTACTCTATAATTATCGTAAATAAATATAAAATCGTTAAAATCATAGGAATTAATGATACTTATATATATGAGATCAAGGCTGATTTTACGATGTCGTCACCATGTTGTTTAGCTAAAATGAGATGTTTTGGTAAAAGAAAACGTAAATTCGTTGAGCGAACTGGAGTAACAAGTACATTACTTATACGACGGTTGCAATGCTGTAAATGTAAGAAGATACATCATGAGCTACCTGATATGCTTGTTCCATACAAGAGGCATTGCTCTGAGACTGTACAGAATATTATTGATGACAGAAATGTCGAAGATACTGAAATATTGTGTGAAACCCCCACGATAATAAGGATTAAACAGTGGTTCTCCAATTTATCAGAAAGATTTCTTGCACGGCTTCAACACCGACGAGCTAGGTTCCCCCTGCCAGGAGACTTGAAAATTGAATCCATGGAACAATACCGAAAACAGGGGAGCTGGCTAAAAAACCTTGTCTGGGAGCTTGCAAATCATAATTTATGGGTTCAACCTGTTCCGTCTTTAACCCCGGGATGACCTGTGTTGTAATACGCTCAGAGCTCTAGGGAAAGGGGGAACACAACAATGCCCAGCAGTAAAGATGAAGAAATTCAGTTGTATCGATACAAACTAATCTCTCCAATGTTGGATAGTAGACTAGATGACAAAGAGATTTTGAGAATAAGGCGTTTGATAGCTGAGGAGTATAAAATATCCGAAAAAACCCTCAGCAGATTATTAGCAAAATTCAAACAAGGTAGCTTTAAAGGATTGTTACCTTTGAGAGGAGGGAGGCCGACAAGTTGCTCTATCCCTGAATCTGTTCTAAATGAAGCTATAAGAATGAGAAAGGAACAACCGGAGAGAAGTGTAAAAGACATTATTTTATATTTAGAAATGCATCAATATATAGAGGAGGGTTCAGTAAAAAGAAGTACTCTACAATATCAGTTGGAAAAAGCCAAGTTTGGTAAAAGACACATGGATCATTATTTAGCTAGTGATAATTCAGGTGGAATGAGATTCCAGCGCGTACACAGAAACGAATTGTGGCAAGCTGATGGGAAAGAGGGAATTCTCATTAATAATAAAAAAACGCACCTAATAAGTTTCATTGATGATGCAACTAGATTGATTATACACAGTGAATATTATTTTGCAGAATCAACTGATGCAATCGTTGACTGTTTCATAAAAGGAATATCAAAATGCGGTATACCTGAATCGGTATATTTTGACAGAGGAAGAGCATTTCAATCAATTAGACTGGAACGAGCATGTGGTATATTAGAAATACAAAAACGTAGCACTCAACCATATTCACCTTACTCAAAAGGAAAAATTGAACGAAGTTTCCAGTTTGCAGATAAGTTTAAAAACGAATTGCTGTTAGAGCCGGTTAGCACTTTGGCTGATTTGAATGCAACTTGGCAACCATTTGTCGATGTATTCTATCAAAATAGCCCTCACAGCGCGCTGAAGAACGGCATGACACCTAGGGAAGCATATGATGCAGATGATAATCCGCTAAAATTTGTTACTCAAGAGCGTCTCGATGAAGCATTCATGAATATTTATAGGGGAAGGGTGATTGACAAATCAGGATGTGTAAACTTCAAAGGACAAAAATATACAGCTGAAGGTATGATGAATTTTATATGCAAGAAGGTTGACATTGTGTGGAATTCATTGGAACCAATAAAAGTTTGGGTGTTGATTGATGACAATTTAAAATTTGAGGTTAAACCTTTAGTGATCAAAACATGGGTGCCATCTTCTACAAAACAGAACAAACAGAGTGTTTTTGTTGTGGAAAACAGAGGATCTTTGGCGATTCAAGCAGCAAAAAAAGAAGCAGAAAAGCTTAATAATCAGCGTGCTGATGGGTTACTTGGAAATGACTGGAAAGAAACCGAGGCAACAAACCTTTCAGTTAATGAGCTAGCCTCGGTAACATCTAAGCAAGAAACAGCCGATGATAAAAGTAAAACTAACACAAAAGATAAAAACGACCTAGACATTGCGTTAAAGGTGAATGGTATAAGCTTCCAGGAAATGAAAACCAAGGAAGAAGTGAAAACTCAACTTGATACAATGAAGAAAAAAGGTATTTCTTTTGTTTCTATGAAAAACAAAAATAATACCATAACTAATGACGAAGGAGATGATTAATGCTGAAAGAATATTATGGATTCAAAAAGACTCCCTTTAACAAATATATCCCAACTTCTAAGCTTTTTCTTGCAGAATCTCAGGAAGAGACTCTGATGAGGCTTAACTACGTTGTTAATAATAAATTATTCGCAATAGTAACCGGAGAGTGCGGAACGGGTAAAACAACAGTTCTGAGAAAATTGAAAGCTTCTTTAGACGGAAAAAAATATGATTTCCTTTACGTAACTGATTCAAAACTAACGCCTAGACATTTCTACAACGCACTTCTAAATCAGCTAGGACGTGAGGGAGCCTTTTACCGTGGGGACTGCAGACGCAAGCTGCACCACGAAATCGAGTTAATTAACGGTATTCGTCACCGAGATTTGGTTATCGTTGTAGATGAAGCTCACCTCCTAAGCCAAGAGATGCTTGAAGAACTTAGATTTCTTCTGAATTTTAGGATGGACTCAGTTAATCCATTATCCTTAATCCTTTCAGGGCAATCTGAGTTAGAAATCAACCTGTGCAAAAGAGTGTCTGCAGCAATAAGTCAGCGGATTGACTTTCGCTGCAGACTGTTACCTATGACGCCTGAAGAGACTAAGGCCTATATAAATCATCACATAACTATTGCCGGTGGTAAGGATCCTATATTCACTGATTCAGCAATAAACGAAATTTATGCCTATTCTGCCGGCACCGCGAGGGTTGTATGCAAGTTATGCTACAGCTGTCTTATGTACGGAGCAACAAAAAATATAAAGATAATCGAAGTTAGCATGGTTAAGGATATTATTGAAGTAGAATATAAATAATTTTTAGTTATTGTACAATTTAGTTCCCTGCTGATCCTAAGGAATTATAAATTAATGAATCAGGTTAAGATAAACTTAGATTTTATAGGTTTAACAATAAACAGATTAACACTTAATGGAGATAAATGATGAAACATTATGATTTTAAAAAATTGAGAGAAGTTAATTTAAATTTAGTAGCAACATCTTTGCTGAGTGGAACTGAATTGGGTACTAAATCTACGTACACAACTAGAAAATATTTATTGCCATCGAAAGAAAAAATTGCTGTAACAGGATTGAAATGGATCAACAATACGACTGGAGTAGGAGGTTATGGTGCTATAGACTTGCTAATGCATAAAGGAACATTATCATTACTTGAGGCGGCAAAAGCATTGGAGCTCTTAGAAGGAAATAATAACTTTGAAAATGATACTAATTTAACTAATAAAAATATAATAATCCCAGAACCATGTATTTCTACATGGCAGTTTGTAAAATCATATCTAACAGTCGATAGATATATTCCATCCCCAATTCTAGACAAATTATTCAATGATCATTTGGTTTGGAGTGATAAGAATCAAAATTGTGTATTTCCGAGAGATAATAATTCTGGGGCATATCTCAGAGGTACACTGCCAGGAAGTACATTTAAACTTTCTTTAGGAACAAACGGATATCCATACAAGATTCCCGGTGACAATTGTTTAATCATCACCGAAGCACCAATTGATGCAATTTCTTTAAGATATTTCTTTCCTGAATCAACAATAATTGCAACAGGGGGAAGACTTGGCTTTGATAAAATTAAACCGTATCTGTTCAATGCATCAAAAGTACTGCTGGCACACGACAATGACCCGGCTGGTGATGATCAAGCTGCCCGTTTGGCAAAATCAATTGGACTTAAGGCAGAAAGACTCAAACCCCAACATAATTTAAAAGACTGGAATGAAGTTTTGCAATACAAGAGCAAATTTTTGTAAACGATATTTGTCTGATATTTTCAGCCCTGCAATCTGTAATAAAGTAATTATGAAATAAAATACGATAAAATGATAATTACGTAATAAAAAATTTAGTAATACAGTAATTACAGAAATAATAATATCGCAATAAATTAATTACGTAATTACTAAATTAATAATATCGTAATAAAGTAATTACTTAATTACTGAACTCAAAATATCGTAATAATGTAATTACGTAATTACTAAATCACAAATTTAGTTATCTAAAAATTACATCTTAAACAATTAGCTAATTAGTTAATTTTCTTATTAATTATTCATAAATACCTAAATATATGATAAATTTTTTATCATTAACTAGCCAGGTAAACTATCAAATCAATGAGGTGTCTTTATGGGCCGCACAACTAACATTACTTACTCTCTCGTGTCTGACACGGCTAATGCCTTAATAACCGCTAAAAGGCCCTGCAATCTAATTGCTATACACAAAATTGTGGGTGGGTCACTTTCAACTGTGTCTAAGCATTGGAAAGAATTTAAAAATACCAATGGCTTAGATATTTTGAAGATACCGCCTATAAAAAATCCTACAGATGATCTTACTAATATTTTTATGTCTGAAGTAAACCGTCAGATTTCTGATATTAAGGCGGATTACGAGACAAAGTGCCAACAAAATAAGAATGATGAGGATTATTTGCGCTCTTACATGTCCGAACTCGAAAATCAGAACAAGGCGCTAGAATCAAGCGAAGCTGAGGCTAAGGAAAAAGCCATTTATATGGCTGGTGAAAAAAATTCCACAGAATCAAGATTAAAAGGATTAGAGGGAAAAATTGAAAACCTCCAGGAAGAGCTCAAAAAATCATTATTGGAGAACTCTAGTCTTGAGGGCGCTTTACATGAAGCTAGGAATATATTTGACCTTAAGCTCGCTGAGCTTTTTGCAGAAATAAGTACAGAGTCATCGAAAAAATTAAAATAATGTTCTAGCACGTAATGAAAATTTTTGCTGTCAACAATTCTTGTCCGGTAATTGCCAACGTCGTTTGTCCACATTTTGCTAAAACCTTGTCCAGGCAAAACTCAATTTAGTATGGATAAAAATACAAAAACTAGTAGGGGAAAAAAAATTATACATATAAGTGGTAGGCATTGAATTTGTTATAGAAATGACTTTGGACAAGGTATTAGCAAAAAATAGACAAAGTTAATTGGCAGTTTTTAAACATTTACGATTGGCAAGAACAATAATTTGTTGCATGCGTGAAAAGCTCTCTTAAGCAGGCCAAATGCGGCTCTGTATTAGGGGAGCTTTAATTTTATCGCTACAACTAATTTGACAAGTCTATTGCCACTACTCCTCCCGTACGAGCTTTATATCAAGCCCTGCCGGGGCAAAGCGCTCCATGCAAGATTAGCGCTGCTACGCTGATATAACGCTACTGTATTGGCAATTTAAATGTCTAAGAATATTTGGTTTAAAATAACGTCATTTTAATTAATTTATACTATTATACAAGAAATTGTTCTATTATTACAGCATTAGAATTTTTTTTCCCTACTAGTTTTTAATAAATATGATTTATAGTATACTTACTAAGTGAAAAGACAGGGTTTTAGCAAAATGTGGACAACCGACGTTGGCAATTTCCGGACAAAAATGGTTGGCAGCAACA
>JAIRMA010000073.1 GCA_031259085.1 Christensenellaceae bacterium | reverse complement strand
CTCTGGATCCTTAGCCAGTACTTCGTGCCACTCTCGTGCTAATCTTGGTATATCCTCAAGAGCTACATTCTCAGGAAACTCTAATTCATCATTTTCGGTGTTCTCTATTGTATCATTATCCTCTTCATCAATAATGTTATCTTTGAAATCATCCATTTTTAAGAGTTCTCCTGCTTATTTATTCCTTGATTATAGCATTATTTGTAACTAATATCAACTACAAACCCTAATTTAATTTTAATTGTGGAATTATTATATGATTAAATACTTTTGCCATTTGCTAAATAATACACATGTCAGTTGGCAATGTTGCTTCTGGCTTTTAAGCTATTTCCTCCACCGCCTCTAGCATAATATGTTTTATTTTTCTTATCATACCAACCTATCAACCCACCCTACCTTAAATAGTAACAAACTTCTCGACTAATTCACAACTCCCTACATGAAAATATAGTTTTTTTACTCGAATTCTTTTTATTTCTATCTAAAGTGTGCTGTTTTTTACCTCAATGATAATATCAAAAATTTAAAGTTACATAGCTTAAATATTTTAAAAAGTTAACTATATAACATGAGTTATAGATTAAGTGTCCTCTGATGTCATTAGTTGTATTTTTTAGGAATGATTAAGATTGACTTATGTCAATGACTGTGTCTATAAAATTGTTGACTTTTATAGCAAAATAGTATATATTTGTTTGTATAAACACAATCAAATATGGTGCTTAGATTTTTGTTTTTTATCTCTTTTTAAGGCATTAAAAATAAAAAACATAGTTTCATGCGCAACTTAAATGTTATCTAAAAAGTAATAGCTTAATAATCTCGAACTGTTTTAAACACAGCTTTTTAAATTATTTGCAAACTGCGCTTTTTAAAGTGTTTATGCTTTGTCTATATAAGTTGATTATTTACAAAAAAACATATATTCTAGAGGCTTAACCTTTATTTTCTTAAAACAAAGCACACTGTCACCTAACGAATTATCAAAATTTATTATGACAGTAATCTTGGAATTTAAAAGTACGCATTCAATATAGATAAAATACTAATGAATTCTATCTTTACTCGGATCCATCACACTCTTAACTTAAAATAGAGAATGGCTCTTAAACAAAGAAAAAACAAACATAAATTTGGGAGGTAACCCACGAGTGGCGTCCAATGAAAAAAAAGAAAAAGCTTATACCCTTTTAAAGCTTGTTAAACATCTAACCCTCGTTCAAGAAGCACGCAATGAGCCCGCGAAACCCCCATATCCAGGTGGGAGATTTAAGCAATTCTTTGATACATTAAGATCAAACACGTCTGGATTGCTCTTTGCTAATGTCGTTTCATTTTTATTTGTAATTCCTTTATTAGCCGTTCTCTTAGTTTTCTTTTCGCTTGGTGCAGAACGCATACTTTATATGCTTGAATCAATGGATCCTCCATATATTCTGTCTTCTTTGGGCGTTGGTTTATCTGAGGGCGTAAATGTTGGTGAAATTCAGAGTGCAATGATGGTACCCTATTATTATTTGATTATTGGTATCGTTTTGACACTACCAGTATTTGGGATGGGTTTTTCTGGACTTTTATACATTTCTTCAAAAATGTTATGGGGTGAAAGCTTTATTACTAAAAAAGATAAGAAATTAGTTCATGACATCCCCCGTATGGGCATAGAGTTCTTTCGCGGTGTTAAATTATACTGGAAAGAAGGTTGTTTGTTCTTTGCAGTATTTGGAATAATTATTGGTGGTTGTGCTAGTTTAATAGTATACTTTATCCAATGTTACCATCTAGATACATTGAACGTTGGGCACTATTTTGGATTAGTTATTGCCATATTATTAGCTCTTTTCACGACATTGTTTTTTGTAAACTTGATACCGTTAGTGGCAACATATAAAATGAAGTTGAGAAATAAACTTAAAAATGCTCTCTGCTTTGCTCTATCATTTCCAGTAGCAAGCCTATTTATAGTAATCTTTTTATTAATTCCATTTGTGATAATGTTCACAGGAAATTTTGGTATGGTGGCTGTAATTGCAGTTTTGTCGCTCATTGGTTTTTCATTTTATTCTCTTCTCCTTGTAAACTATTCTGATTATTTATCGCAATCCATAATACTCCCCGCTCTAGAATATTCACTTATGGACGAGAAAAAAAAGCGATTAATGCTAAACAAAAAACCTACACCTCAAAAGACCCCTACTAAAAATCAACACTCTAACTATAAACGTAAAAGTTAGACAACTCATTATTATGCTTTCAACCACCACATTTGGTTGTTATACTAGATATTTATCAAAGGAGACCTCTTTAAAATGGCAATTTATTCATTTTCTGATGATTCTAATTTTTATACAGTTGAAGCTCAAGCTTGTCTAGAAAAGAATGACTATTTTGGCGCTATAAAAAATTATAAATTAGCTATTATTCAAGATTCATCAAGGAGAGAAGAGTTTCTCTTAGAAATTGCAGCTATTTACGAAAATATTGAGTCATATCAGGAAACAATTGATATCTATGTTAGTTTATTAGAGCATAATTACTGTAAAGAACATATCGCAAATATTGCAAGAAACTATCTTAAGGTTCGAGTTAGAAAAAATGATGTCTTAAATTTTCTCGCAACTTCAATAGATAGATTTAATCAATACAATCATCAATTGAATAATGACAGTAGCGAAGCACAAATACTTGACACTGAATTTCTAGATTTACTAAAAGACGCCTTTTTCAAATTAGGTGATGATGAATTTATCGACAGTGATGAGGGTGATAGTGATGAGGATGATGAGGGCGATGAAGATGATTCTACAGACGACGATGAATTCGACGATGAATTGGACATGAACATATCAAATCATTTGTATGGGAAAATGTTACTTAGCATGATGCAACCAGATATGATTAGCATTTCTCAAAAGCGAGCTTTAGAACAAATTGAAAACTTATTAGATGCTTACCTTAACAAACAATATGAAGCTGTAATACAAATTGCGTCAACTATAGACGAGTCATCTCCATATTTAATTAGTGCAATAAGATTTGTACTTGACGCCGCTATTTTTTGCAATGATGATGAAACATTTAAAACATTCGCTACTATTGCAATCAAACATGATCCTAAATCCGATGCATCATTTGAGGTTCGAATATATAAAAACAAATATTCGTCTTTCTTTGAACGAGTATTTAAGAAATCAGGTTGTCCAGCTGATGAGATTGATTATTTTAGCGCATATGTGAATCGCGTTCTAGAAAGAGAAAAATACGACGACGTTTGGGGGATTGTAAATATTCTTGTGATCGCGAAGCGTTTTGATCTCCTACCAAACCTTTTAGAAATATTAGAGCCCCTTATCCCAGATTCACAATTGTTTAAATACACTGCCATCATAGTCTATAAAATGATCAAACGCGACGCAACTGCAGAAGAAATGATAACAATGTATCGTGAATTTTATTTTACGGACATTAATGCTAAATGTGTCGCGTGGTTAATAAAGCACGAGCATGACTATCCCTATGATTGGACAAATTATTTTTTTGATGGCCTTGAAAAAATTCAAGCATTCGCAGTAGACTATTTCAACAAATTTGTAGATGAATATATTGAACCATCAAAGCCAAAAGCAATCAGTCCTGAAATGTTTGCTGACTTTAAAAACACGTTCGAAATAGTTTGTCAATATAAATACTTCCCAGTGATAGATAGACTTCAGTCTCAGGCTTTTGTTAATCACCCTTTAATTAAGCAACTTATTTTTGATTTCCTAAAAGTTTTTCCATACAATGAATATATAGATCCTAATAAAGCCAATCTGTTGAAAATGTTTTTATTAGATGATACTGAGACTGTATCAATTCTCACAAATCGTTGCTATTTTAAAACCCGTCTTGTTAAGCCTCCTGCTGATATTATTTCAGATACAAATCTTGAATATGTTTATAGAGATCTCGTATCATCTATAATAATTTATGCTGGTATAGACCCTGATTATATGACGATAAATAAACTGCTAAAATATATTAACAATATACCTGATGTGTTTTCAAAATTTAGCATCCCTGTTATTGTCGCTTGTGCACATTATTGTCTCACACTTTTAATAAATGATAGAGCCAAACTCCCATTGATCTGTACCGCTCATTCATGTAGTGTGTCTTCAATTGAAAAGTGCCTGAGTTTCTTAAAATTTGATCCCGAAGTTTTGTTAAACTTTGACTAATCAATATGCCCAATAAAACCTATTAATTACCTTAATTTACTAATATATCTTCTTAGCTGCCTAAAATTATTTTATTTTACACTTTTAGCCTTACTTTTTTCAATTTTAATATAAATTTTATATCCCCATAATTGACAATTATATTCTAAAATGATATCATTATATATAGTTACCTTATGCTAACTATATTTATATCTTAAATTGGAGGAAATAAAGTGGAAAAAACGTTGAACACCTTGATGCCATTAGAAAAAGGTGTTGTAAAAAAAGTTACTGCAACAGGCAAACTTAAACAACGCTTATTCGATATGGGACTTACTTCAGGAGCAGAAATTTGTATGAAAAAGACCGCTCCCTTAGGAGACCCCATTGAAATAACAGTGCGTGGTTATGAGTTGTCATTGAGATTAGCAGAAGCGCAATTAGTTGTATTAGAAATGGAGGCTGTATGAAAATTGCATTAGCAGGAAATCCTAATAGTGGGAAGACGACGCTCTTTAACAACCTGACTGGAAGTAGTGCACATGTGGGAAACTGGCCAGGAGTGACAGTTGACAAAAAAGAGGGTTTTTATAAGTATAATAACGAGAAAATATCTATCATTGATTTGCCTGGTATTTATTCGTTGTCACCTTATTCACCAGAGGAAATAATAGCGAGAAACTTTATATTAACAGACGTACCTGATGAAGCTCCCGATCTAATCATTAACATAGTTGATGCTACTAATTTAGAGCGAAACCTCTATCTAACGACACAATTATTAGAAACTGGAATTCCTATGGTTATCGCACTCAATATGATGGATCTCATAAAAAAGAATGGAGATATAATTGATGTAGATGCCTTATCATCATCCATCGGCATACCTGTAGTTGGTATCTGTGCATTCAAGAACAAAGGAATAAAAGAGCTCATTGAAAAAGGAATTAAGGCTGTTAACGATAAAAAGCCTGCTCGATCGGTCTTAAAAGACTCACTCATTTCTTCGATTTATAGCGAATCACTCGACGTAGTTAAAAAAGCAAATGTCAGGAACGAGGTTTTTGTTACAGTTAAATTGTTAGAAAACGATGAATTAGTTACACATCAATTTACGGAGTTAGCTTCAACAATAGATTCAATAAAAGCAAAATCTGATTTCCCAGAATATAATAATGATTATGAATCTATAGTAGCTGATTTGCGTTATAAATACATCAGTTCAAATTTCTCTAATCATCAAAAAAAGAATGCTTCTAATAAAAGTGTTTCAAAGACAGAAAAAGCTGACAAATTATTAACTCATAAAATATGGGGTATCCCTATTTTTGCATTAATTATGTTTGCTGTCTTTCATGTCATATTCAGTGGTGACTTTTTATATTTAAGCATATATGGTATAGATGCGATTGAGGCACCTGGTGTAATGTTGCAAACCTTTGTCGGCGAGTTATCTGGTAAAGGAATTGAAGCCGTAGCAGAAGCGCTAGCAGATGCTACACCTTGGGTGCAAAGCATGTTAGTTGATGGGCTCCTAGCTGGTATAGATGCTGTCCTTTCATTCATGCCACAAATGTTACTTATGTTCCTTGCTTTATCAATAATGGAAGAAACTGGATACATGGCACGTATCGCGTTTATATTAGATAGAGCTTTCAGAAAGGTTGGGCTTTCAGGAAAAGCTTTGCTTCCTCTATTAATGTGTTTTGGTTGTGCTGTGCCTGGGATCATGGCAACAAAAGCCTTAGAAAACGAAAAAGAAAGAAAAATATCTATTTTAATTGCTCCTTTCTTTTCGTGTGGTGCTAAAATGCCTATATGGGCAGTATTTGCAGCAACATTATTTTTAGATAGAGGTGGTGAATTTGTTGTATTTGGCATGTACTTTATTGGTATAGCAACAGCAGTATTATTAACTATCATTTTGAGAAAAACTATATATAAGGGTGAAACACCTCATTTTATAATGGAATTACCCAATTACCATTTACCTCAAATTCGTTCTACCTTAAGACATCTTTGGGATAAATTCGTTCATTACTTAAAGCGCGTTACATTAGTAATAGCTGGAGCAGTTATAATTATATGGCTCTTGAGTTCTTTCAGCTTTAAATTCGAAATGGTTGAAGATATTGGAGACAGTATGATTGGAATAATCTCTAAAGGCTTGAAATGGTTGTTCATCCCACTCGGATTTGGTATGGGGGATAATGGGTGGATGTTTGTTGTCGCTGTCTTCACAGGTTTAATTGCAAAAGAAATGGTTGTCGCAACACTGGGGGTTCTCGGTGGTATGTCTGAAGAAGATGTATTAGAAGGTGGGGAGCTTGCTGGAACTGGCATAGCTGCATTATTAGCTACTTTGTCTGTTCCTGCTGCAATTTCATTTATGGTTTTCAATTTACTCTCTGTACCATGTCTAGCAGCTGTAGGCGCTGCTGGCGCAGAGCTTCGTAGCAAGAAGAATTTGTGGGGGGCAATCGGCACTTGGTTGTTAACCGCTTATGTTGTCTCATTTGTTATCTATTGGATTGGTACAATTTGGTGGATTGGTCTTATTCTTGGAATCATAGTTGCTATAGCTATTACTTTATACATCCTAGATTACAAAGGCATTCTAAAACTTGGCAAATTATTTAACAAGATTTTCCCACGAAAATCAACAAGTATATAAGTTTATACCTAAAATTTAGGAGGGCTTAGAAATGAATATTTCTGCTATAATATCAAACATTGCGGCGTCTATCGCTGATATATTAATTGGTGTCGGAGCAGGTTTGCTAGTAGTATTATCAATTGTCACTGCAATCTTGAGAAAGAAAAAGGGTAAAACATCTTGCGGTTGCGATTGCCCAGGTTGTAATGGACAGTGTGATTCTATGAAACCTATAATCCAGGACGAATCTGGAAAGAGTATTAAACCAGAATAATATCTCATTTCATACAAATTTTAAACTAAAAGGACACAGAACAATATATTGTTTTGTGTCTTCTTTGTTTATTAGGCTTTACTGCTAGTATAATTTTGAGAGTTCTTTTGACTTTATTCTACACAATTCTATTGCCTTTGATATCATTATTTTAAAATTATTATCCTCAAAATAATTTATAGCTTCAATTGTCGTCCCGCCTTTACTACAAACTTTATTGATTAAATCTGACATAGGCTCATCAGATGCAATTGCTAGTTTTGTCGCACCAATTATGGTTTGTGTAGCTAACATTTTACTATCCTCATAACTCAAGCCCCCTTCAATACCACCTCTAATTAATCCGTCTATAAATGAATATACGTAAGCCGGTCCTGAGCCACTAATTGAAGTTACTGCATCAAATTTACATTCGCTTAATATTAGTGTTTGGCCACAGCACTTGAAAATATCCAAAATCTTTTTCTTTACTTCTTTTTCAACATTGTCAAAACACATTGCAATCATCCCTGAACCTATTACACAAGGTGTGTTTGGCATTACTCTAACTATTCCTATATTCTGATTTAATTTTTCCCTGATGGAAGCTATTTTTACTCCTGCCATAATTGACACTACTGTGGTCATGTTGAATTCAACAACGCCATCAAATATACTCAAAAATTGTTGAGGCTTAACACCTATCAGAACTGTTTTTGATTGTGAAAATATTTCATTGATACTAGAAGCTACATTTACGCCACTCTTTATGTATTTAGACGTTTTTTCATCGTCTAAATCATATACATACATGTCATTAGGATTTATGTTTAGTTCATCCGCATAATTCAGTGTGCTATTTAATATAGCACCAGCCATGACGCCAACTCCAATAAAGCCTAATGTGTGTTTTTCTTGATTCATCATTTACTTACCTTCTATAGCAGTTTACATAACCATTTATTATGGATAAGATTTTTGAAATGCTGATCTATTAAAATTTTTAATTACTCTATATACTCACAAATAGAAACTTTTAAATCTTAATATATAAATTCATATTTCAATTCTATCAATCTTGCGTGTAAAGGAATATGCAATTCTATTATAACTAATACATTCTTAGGTGTCAATAAAATTTCTAAGTTTTGATCTCCTTTAACTCTTGCATATCATTAGAACAATCAATGTCTTTAAATTCCTTTTAGAATAGAGATTCCAACACATAACTTTATGCAAATTTAATTGACTAAAAAGAGTTTTGATATTATAATATTGACTAATAGGGAAGTGGCTCAACGGTAGAGCAGCGGTCTCCAAAACCGCCGGTTGCACGTTCGAATCGTGTCTTCCCTGCCATTTGTGTCATTAGCGATGTTATCAAAAACCTCGTGAATGGCACTTTTTTTTGCTGATTTATATATAGTCTTCCTTGAAACCATGAATATTTTCGTTTGTTAGGACATTAATACACAGCAAAATATATACAAAAAGATGAGTACATCTGTTTTGCATTTTTTTGTTTTGATATTGTTCAAATTATGGCTTAAGTCATATTATTTGACTTTAATATCTGAATTTACTATACGTTATTTAGTTATTATGAATCCTACAGTTAAAGTGCGTACATACATCTTATCTAATTCTACAGTCAAAATTGGTTTGAGTGCTAGTTTAACCAATCTTTCTTATTTTAGCAATTTCTCTATACTGACTTATGTTAGTAGGACAAATCGAATTTTTTAATGAAATATTCTATCTGTATTAGGAATGCAAATATTTGCGGGGTAGTCATCAACTGTCCATACCAATAATGCGTTGATTGTTTTGAGTTTTTAATCATCTCATTTAGAAATTCAATATTTACGAAACTTAAGAGCGCACAATTCTTATTAGAAATAATTGACCTTAATTTTACTAGTACTTTTTCAAGAAACACAGGATTGTGCGTTTTAGGGTATGGATTTTTCTTCCTTTTTACTATGGCGGATGGTATGTCATTTTTAAATGCGGCTCTTACAATCCCTTTTTCTCGCCCATTCAAAAATTTAAATTTGTTTGGCATATTGTATCCATATTCAACGATCCTATAATCACAAAAAGGTACACGCACCTCAAGTCCAGAATACATACTCATGCGATCCTTGCGATCTAAGAGTGTCTGCAAAAAGCCATATATATTCAATACATACATTTCACGCATTCGCCTGTCATATACATTATCTGTGTCTAAACTATCTGCTTTAGCTATAACATTGCGATACTCATTAGCTACAAATTCGTCGGCATCCATGCCAATTAAATCAGAATTAAACAATTTTTTTCGCAGTTTAATTGAATTCGCCCACGGAAATGTATCTTTAAACAAAATGGATTCATCGAGATACCATGGGTATCCACCAAACACCTCATCTGCGCCTTCTCCAGATAAACAAACAGTATGATTTTTTTTGATTTGTTTGCAGAACAAAAGAAGAGATGAGTCTATGTCCGCCATGCCTGGCGTTGATCTCGCATCACAAGCTATTTCTAGAGCATGTGCTACATCTATTGAATCTAATAATATCTTTTTATGTTTACTATTTATATATTTAGATGCAATATCTATATATGAATTGTCTGAATCAGGTTGAAAAAAATTTCTTGAAAAGAATTTCTCATTGTCCATATAATCAACTGAATAAGTACAGAGCCTTTCTTTTTTAGCATGGTAATAATTAGCTGCTATTTTTGCGATGACCGTAGAATCTAAGCCGCCAGACAAAAAACACGCAAGCGGCACATCGGATACCAGCTGTCCTTTTATAGCATCAGTAATCAAGGATTTAGTTTTTTGAATAGTTTCATTTAATGTTTCAGTATGTACAGATGCCGTTAATTTCCAGTAAGTTTCTAAATGCAAACCTTTTACAGAAAACTTTAGAAATTGCCCAGGCTTTAACTCAAAAACATTTTTGATGGACGTCCTTCCACATGATTTGCCAGGTCCCATTAATAACAGTTGTTTTAATCCAAAAGAATCTATGACTCTAGATACTTTAGGATGTTCAAGTAATGCTCCTATTTCTGACGCGAAGATAATATATCGTGACCTATTATAATAGTAGAATGGTTTTACACCTAATCTGTCTCGCGCCGCGAATAATTCATTTGATCGACTCATATAGATTGCTAAAGAAAAAATCCCATTTAAGCGATATAAGCATTCCTTATTCCATTCAATATAAGAATAAAGTACTATCTCGGTATCGGAATAACCCTTGAAATTATAGCCCGCTCTCAAAAGTTCCTCTCTAATTTCATTAGTGTTATACAACTCACCATTGTATACAATAGTATAAGTATCACCTTTTATATTAATACTCATTGGCTGAGCTCCATTCACAGGATCAATAACAATTAGCCTTCTATGTAGCAATACACAATTATGAGTTTTGAAAAATCCTTTTTCATCAGGCCCGCGCCGTGAGAGCTGATCACTCATGTTTTGATATATTTTTAAGTCATCTAATTCATTATCATAAGATAAATGCCCTGCGATACCACACATAAATAACCTCCTTAATAAATTTAAATTGATATCATTTTAATAACGGTTGCAATTGTTGTCCTTTTAGTGCAGATTCAATGGATGCTGGTATGTCACAAAAGTCAGCTTTTAATGAATAAGGTTTGTCCATACAATCATCCTGTCTAAATGGTACAAAATAAATATTCTTGCGATTTAATAATTCACTGATACTTTTAAGATTAGATGACAAACCATCATTAGTTGAAATAGCAATCAGAACTGGCTTATTATTTCGGAGTTGCGCTTTTGCACTCATGAGAACTGGTGTGTCAGTAATACCAGCGTGCAACTTAGCTAAAGTATTACCAGTGCATGGCATTAAAATTAATATATCAAGACCTCCAACAGGACCTAGTGGCTCTGCATCTATCAGTGTCAATATTGGCTTATGTTGACACAACTCGCATATTGAGCTGACATATTCACTATATTTATTAAAGCGAGTATTTGTTGAGGATGCCACATATGAGAATATTGGCAATATATTTAAATAGATCTTTTTAAGATCTCTTATTGTCTTTAATGTCTTTTCAAATGTACAGAAAGACCCAGTTATTCCAATTCCTATTTTTATATTACTCATTTATTTAGTTTAGACTCCGTGTTATTAATGATTGCTTTTTTTAATTGCTCAGCTGCAGATTTAGGCGAAAATTTTCCAGGCAGGCCTAGCGCATGAATTGTTTTTATGCCAGCTTCATTTGCACTACCAAAATCTACCCCACCTGGTTTAGATGCCAAGTCTATTACAAGGGATCCGTGACGAATATTTTTAATTGATTCAGCATTTAATATTAAACTGGGTATGGTATTGATAATTACGTCATATTCATCAAGATAATATGTAAATTGACTGATATCATAAGTTGTTTCAGTTAAGAATAATGTGTCGCACTTGTGCTCAATATTCCTATTGGTTATAGCAAATTTAATGTGGTTATTATGAAATAGCAAAGCACACGCTTTCCCAACCCTACCATAACCCATTATTAATATGGAAATTTCCTTTAATGATTTAGGTGTATTTTGCAATATTAGTGCAAGTGTCCCCTCTGCTGTCAACTGAGCGTTATTAATCAAAAAGGTTTCATCTTTAAGATACTCAATACAAGTTAAATTTGCTAGTTTTGCATAATTTTTGCAGGCATCATTGAGGCAGTTTAAAAATACAATGCTACCTTGAGAAAGTCTTGCTAAATCAGAATAATCTAGTGTTGTCGTAATAGAGAATACGTATATATGCATTAAATTAGTGTCTTCAACACGATTTAAAAATGTACATACTTTGTATCCAGATTCACGCAGGAGCTCAATTAAAAACTGTTCCCTTTTATCTTTTACTTCAACAATGAAAATGCAGTCATCTAAAAAAATCATATGTTATGTTATATGTAAAATAAATTAAAGATGTGCATCTTTTAAAGCAACTAAAAAAAATACCATTTGTTCTTCTCCAGTTTTGGTGGATTTTTCCTAACCTTTTGCTTATAATCCTTCCGTTAGTTGAGACAAAATATCATCTCAAAAGGGTACAAATTTAATGAATATTATAAGTAAAGGCAACGGTTTTGGTTAAGATTTTTCTGATATTTTCCCACTCTGATAATCAAAATTAACTGATTTTAGGCTCATAAAAATTTATTTAAATGATCTCACAAACTGTTTTTCTTGCATTTGTCATTTCAAAATGCTATAATGCGTTTATCTTGATATATATTATTAGTTGCTTTTCTAGACTATACGTATTACTCTTTTTTAGTTTAGTACGTTAATCAATGTATTTATCGTGAATTATACATGGTCAATATGTTTAGATTTTTAGTTTAAAATTTTGATTTTAACTATATATCGTAAGTGAGGTTTTTTGTTTGGAAAAGTTATTAGTCGCTACAAACAATCAATTCAAACTAAAAGAAATTAGAATGATTTTAGGCGATGTGTTTGAAATTGTTTCCCTTAAGGATCGTGGAATTAATGTTGATATTCCTGAGACAGGAGATACATTTTATGAAAACGCGTTAATAAAAGCTAAAACTATTTTCGAGATGACTGGTCAACTTGTCCTAGCTGAGGATTCTGGCCTCGAAGTTTTAGAATTGAATAATTTGCCTGGTGTTAGATCCGCTAGATATGCTGGAGAGCCTTGTAATGACTCACTAAACAATATTAAGCTATTAAATGCAATGTCAGCCTGCAAAAATAGAACTGCCAAATATACAAGTGCCATAGTCATATATATCTCAAATGCTCAATTTGTTTCTTTTTCAGGAGCAACTCACGGCATGATTGCAACAGCCCCGAACGGCAGTAATGGTTTTGGATATGACCCGTTGTTCCTATCTGCAGATTTTTCATATAAAAAAACATTTGCGCAACTCTCTGACGAGGAAAAGAATAGTATCAGCCACCGTTCCCGAGCACTTAAGCAGTTTTTAGACTATTGGGTTCCTTTGAATACAAAATAGGTACAGTTTATTAGATAATAATTAATGTGCCTATAGAAGTCATTTACTTAAAAAATAAATATCTTAATAAGCAAATTCTGGAGGATATGATCAAATGGATATTACCGCTTTACACAAACTCTCTTATGGACTTTACGTACTAGGTGTTAAAAACATAGATGGCTGTAAGTATGGTGGCTGTATAGTAGATGCAGTAGCCCAAGTCTCTAGTGAGCCCAATCCGCTTTTGGTTGTTGCTTGTATGAAAAACAACCGTACACAAGAAAACATTAAATCATTTAGCACGTTTACTTTGTCAGTTTTGCCCACAACTGTTAATCCGTTTTTAATAGCAAATTTTGGATTTCAATCTTCTAAGACTGTAGACAAGTGGGTCTACATCCCACATAGGATTAATGACGATTTACCCATAATCGCTGATGCTATAGCTTATTTGAGATGCGATGTTTTGGAATATAAGACCTCTGATACTCATGTGGTGTTTACTTGTAAAACAGTAGATGCTTATAATGGATCCATTTCATCTCAGCCTTTAATTTATGCTGATTATCTTCAAAAAATTCGTCCTCTATCAGCTCTTGCATTCAAAGCGTTCAAGGAAACTGGAAAATCCCCAATGTTATGATAATTCTCTATCATGTATAATCTATATTGCGGTAGAGCTTAACTGTTTTAAATTATTACATTCAATCAAATTACTATAGTTAATAAATTTATATCCTTATGAATATTACATTTGATAAAACTAAAAAAATAGGCATTGGTGTCTCTGGCGGAGTCGATTCAATGGTTCTCCTAGAAATAGTGAGCCGCCAACATGCTAATATTTTAGTAATAAACATTGATCACGGAATAAGGGGCGCTGAATCAAAGCGGGATTCCGAATTTGTCATTAATTATTGCAAGAACAATAACATAGAATGTGTTTCGAAACAGTGTGATGCCCCCGCCTTTGCAAAATCACAATCTATATCTATTGAGCTTGCAGCTAGAACATTACGTTATCAAATATTTGATCAAATGCTTAAGGAAAAACTTGTTGACACCATCGCTTTAGCGCATCATCTAAATGATCAAGTCGAAACATTATTGTTTCGTATTTTTCGAGGCGCTGGCACACGTGGGCTTCGTGGTATTGTTGACAGGGATGGATACATTCATCCGCTTTTAACATATACCAAACATGCTATTGAGCTTTACGCCCAGGAAAATGGCGTTATTTATGTTAATGACTCTACTAATGATAATCTAGAATATTCACGAAACTTTATACGAAATGCCTTAATCCCATTAATAAAAGACAAATTTCCTAATTATACGACCTCTTTACTACGTATTGCATCAAACATGCAAGAAGTTGATGATTTTTTATCATTATGTGCAATACCCTTTGTCGAATATGATGGCAAATTTTGGTTGCCTGTTACAATCCTTAATGAACATCCTGCTCTTGCAAAAAAATCAATCTCAAATTTACTAAGAGCTATGAATGTTGACAAAAATATTCACTCCTCACATTATGATAATATTTTAAAATTAAAACACTCTGAAAACAATTCAAAGTTGATATTACCTAATTATGTTGTGGTAGTTAAAGAATATGATAAACTCGTATTCTATAATTCAAAAGATTTAGAACAATTATATGGCTACTGCTACAATGATTTTCAGATAGAGAAAATTTATACGACTCCGTACCATATTATAAGCTCCTGTTGCACCAATAAAATTGAATTTGATACGTTTGATGCTGACAAACTCCCAGAAGGATGCTCTCTTCGCGTTAAAAAAGACGGAGACATTTTTACAAAGTTTGGAGGTGGAACAAAATCTCTATCAGACTATTTTACTGATATAAAGCTACCTATCACTGATCGAAGGATCCAACCCATAATTGCAAAGGACAATATCGTTTATGCAATGCCTGGGCTTGCAATTTCAGAACACCTTCGTATAGATAAATTTACAAGGAAAATATATAAGTTTGACATAAGAAAATTACCGACAAACAATTAACAATACTACAAAAAAGGTTCTTAATAGAAATAGAGTCAAATCACATACGTGGGACAAAAAATATGTTATCGCTGGTTTAAATTGTGTTTTTAACTGTGCTATTTATAACAAAACTTGCAAATTGTTTTATTTATAAAAAAAGCACATTTACCTAATACTTAAGAAAATATGCTTTGGTTGTGTGTATTTTGGCTCTATTTAAATTTCCAAACTCAAACGCAAATATTTATGTATGCATGCCATGGATCTTTATAAGATTCGTCAAATATACTTAACATTGCAACACTAGGACTTACTGCAATTTCTAATTAAACTCATCCTTAAATGAATGTTTTTGAATGAATTTACAAATAGCAACTTTAAAGTGATTGAAAATCCTTAATAGCTTGTTCAGTGCCAAAATATACAACTTTTCCTGACCTTTTATATTCATATTTAGATGTGTCTATTGCTGAGAAAAGAATATTATCTTTAATACTATCTATTAGTTCCTGAACAGCACCTTCAAATTCCTTTGCGTCATCTTTGTTTTTAAACCAAATCACAAAGAGCGAGTCGCTATCTTTAACTCCGTGATAAGTCCCATCCACCGCATCGCCGATATTCATCAAACCAAATAAGCTTGTAGCTGATTTGTAACCAAGATCTGACATTTTTTCTTTTGCCTTTTCTGGATCACTTGGCACACAAGCAACTAAAAGTGACAAAAGTACCGTCATAATTAAGAGAGTTATTAAAGTAACTATAAATTTTTTTTTCATATTATTCCTCCGAATTAATATAATATCGTCTTTTAACGTAATTTAAATTATAATGCATATCCCCCATCGACCACAATTGTTTGGCCTGTTATAAACGAGGCTCGATCACTTGCTAAAAATAACACTGCATTTGAAACGTCATAAGGGAGACCAGCCCGTCTTAGTGGTGTGCTTTCAATAATATCATTTATTGTATTAACATCTATGTCTGAATTCATTCGCGTCATTACGAGTCCTGGTGCCACGCAATTAACCGTGATGCCTGAAGGACCTAATTCCTTCGCTAAAGCTTTAGTAAAGCCAATTACTCCAGCTTTAGCCGCTGAATACACGACTTCACAGGATGCTCCTACTAATCCCCAAATACTACTAATATTAATAATGCGGCCATACTTTTCTGATATCATTGATCTTACAACACATTGCGTGAGATTGATAAGCCCTGTTAAGTTTATGTCTAACGTAGATTTAATCTCATCTATAGAATGGTCTGTAAAGAGCCCAAACAATGATGCTCCAGCATTATTTACAATTATATCAATCTTTCCTGTTTTTTGCAATATATATTCTATTATTGTTTTAATTTGATTATGATCTCTTAGGTCAGCCTTCAATATCTCTATATTAGCTTTACCAGCAAGTTTTTGCTTTAAATTAATGGCTTCTGCCTCTGATGTTAAATAACTTAAATATATCTCATATCCTAATTCCGCGAATCCCTCTACAATCGATTGTCCAATCCCCCCGGCACCGCCTGTAATTAGAACTGTTTTATTTATGCTGATTCCCATATTATTGCTTCCCATATTTAGATAATATTTCATTGACTACAATACGTTTGTTAATACGTCTATTCATTGCCGTGCGTTCGATATATTTATGTGACTCCTCCTCTGAAAGTTTTTCAAACTCTATCAAACAGCACTTAGCTCTGTCAGTTCTCTTAATATCTTCTATCGTTTGCTTCAAAACATTGTTGCTTTTTTTAAGACGTAATATTTTGTAATAACTAGCTGTCGCAATTTTTAGAACATTCCACATCATATCCTTATTAAACGGCTTAGATATTGTAAAAACACCTGCATCCTCAACACGTGCCCTAATCTCTTCGAGTTTATCTTCCTTTACAATAAGTATAACTTGACAAATGCTTTCATATGATATCTCAGTAGCAAAGGTGTCTCCAAATTCGTCTGGAAGTGGTGCATTTATAATGCAAAGGTCAAACTCCTGTTCAGACATAAATCTACGCGCACTAGCTACGTTATTACATGCTACAAAATCATTGAGACCGAATTGTATAAACAAGCGTTTAAAGCCTAGAGCAGCTTCTTCATTTTGAGTTAAAACCAATACTCTCCGCATTTCCTAAATATGTGCCTCGTTTTGATATGCCCAGCTGATTATTCCCTTTAGAAACAAAATTATGTCTAAGTAAAATCTATTTTTATATTTCATTTGTGTAATAATTTTTAGATCTCATAAAAATCATTTCGCATCGAATTGCGAGTTTAAAAATATGAGTATAAAACATAAAATCATTTTTTAACTTAGTGTTGCTAAATATAAAAATGAATTGTCTTAATTATAACTTAAATACACTATAAATACAAATAAATGACACCTTCTTGTTATGTATTAACTTGTTCACTTTTCATTTGTTTCCAGTCCGTCTGAGTCTTGATCATCTACGAGAGCAGGTTTTATACGCCGTTGATAGCGTCTTTTTGTTTCTGCGATTAACGCTATAGTGATTGGTGGTACTAAAATTGCACAAATAACGAGCTCAAATATGGAGTTTTCAATTAGAATTGCTGTCATCCATTCCCAGCCTATAGTTAAAGAACTCTCTTGAAAATTCATTGTTCTACCAAAATTGAAAAGTAAAATCATGCCTATCACTAATATAGTATTGGTTAATACTCCGATGCAAGCACTTGTAGCATAGGCTAAAAACCTCTTTGAGTTATTGAATATTCTTATTAGAAACTTATTTGAGAAATATACAGTGACACCTATCAATATGCGTGGAAACAAAGAAACTAATGGATTTATAAACGCTTGCGATAAAATAGAAGGAGCTATAAATGATCCCACAAAACTTATTGTTCCAAACATTGCACCAGTTATTATGCCATTTTTAAAACCAAGCACTTGCGTTGCAACTATAACAACTATTAGAGGTAATGCAGCTAATGATATAGGACCAAACGACAGCGGAAAACCTAATGATAGGATAATTATAGCAAAAAGCACCGCGTTTATTGTTATAAATTGAGCTCGCGTTAAACTTATATTTTTACTCTGCCTTTTTATTAATATTTGATTTCCGTCGGACATTATTTCTCCTTAATATTATATGTTATATTTCCATGCATTTGTGGCTGTTTAATATCTATAAATATTAACAATTATGATTTTAATAAAATAAATCTTTTATAATTAATTTAAGTTAATATCTCAATTTATATCCTTGATGGTATTATAACAGTTTGCAAATAATAGAACGTTCATTTGTAATTAATACTCATATCTTTAGTGTCAATTCTCTGGATTGAATTCTGGCAACTCGTGGATTTTATAATTTATTTGTTTGTTCGAATATCCTGGCAATTCAAATAACGGTTTCCCAAAATTACCACTCAAAGACATCTTTGCGAGCTGATCTGCAATATCATTATATTTGTTATTAGAATGTGCCTTAATTTTATAAAAATTTAGGTCCAGATCATTGTATTTTTCTTGATATGTTTTAACATATTTTATTGAAACTGGCACTTCCGTTCGCCATTTTTCATCTATCCAATTGCATACGCCCAGATAATCATACAAAATACTGATTTTATCAAACCTATTGTCTTTTGCCCATTTCAATGCTATTAATGCAGCGAAGACTTCACCTGCTATATTCCTCGATTTGAGGAATTGCTCGTAATTTGCACTATATGTTATTTCAATTATTTCAAAAGTCGGTGCTATGATCAAAGCCCCCGACCCATACCATTTCCTTACTATATCATAACTTCCATCTACAAATGCTAGTAATCTGCCATTTTTGAGTGAGTTCTTAACGTATTCTTCTATTGCCATATCATCATTTGTTCTGGCATTACTTTTGACTGAGTCTACATCATTATTATTATTATATGAGAATACAGTGTTACTATTTAGAAAAGCATATGCTTCATCATAAGTCAAAACTCTTTTATAAATAGCATCTTCAAAATTTTCTATCTCTTTTTTACATTCATCCCACGTGCAAAAAATGCCTGTATGAAATCCCCGTTTAACCGCATAAAGAGACTGTATTCTTGATTCGTTAGGTTTGTAGCTCACGTAAATAATCCTATAATAACATCAATTTATAATTAATAAACTAGCAAAGACTGTATGATTTTTGAATAACCTCTATTTTTAGCTTGCTAATCAACTTGTACAAAAATGGCAGGACAATGGTTAAATTAACCGCACCGTTGTCCTATGAATATTATAGCATAAGTTATGCTTTTGTCAAAAGTTTTGATATTATAAGTAAAAAACTACCCACAAAACCACAAAAACCTAAAAAAGAAGTTATCTATACGGAAGCATAGAGAAAAATGCGAGCGCTTAATATTTAAAATATTAGATAGCAAAATTTCGTTGTGCAAAAAGCGCAAAGTCATTTTGATAACACATAGCGGGTCATATACATCTTTGCATTTTATGTAGGAAATGAAATTCTAATAGTGTGTAACAGCGAGAACAATAACTTGTTCTACAAATTTAATCTTTTTAGACCGAGATTTATAATTTACGCATTTCATCAAGCATGCCCAAATATGACTTTTCTACTTGGCTTAAGTCTTCATTCTTTTTTTGTTTATATTGACTATATTTCAATTTTGCTTTTCGTGGGCTATAATTCCGCTTATTATACCCCCCGTCTTGTAAAACGACTTCACCATAATTTCTCATATGGGCATCTAGTATAGCAAACCGATCTTTCATGTAGAACACTTCGTGTTTTCGGCTTTTTGCTCGGCAAAATCAAAGAATGAGTTCATGAGTCGAGGAAATACTTTTAATTTCTTTTCGGTTAAATAGTTTTTCTGAGTAACGGCTTCACTTTTTGTAAGCGGTTTGCCTTAAAAACGGTTAAGCTCATATACGGTAATTCGGCGTTCGCCCCATCAAATACGACATCTCTTGCCGTGTGTCCGCTTGACGCATAATGTAGTTTTGCCTGCACTATTTTGAAAAATATTATTGTTTCACCACTTTGTGTATTATAATTCATACTTGTTTCATAAAGGTCAAAGTCTTGCCTATACATAACTTTTTCACTTGACCTAATATCTTTTATGCGTTCAAGCAATTCATGCCAATATGTACGGCCGTATTAAGAGATTTTACTTTGCATGGATATGTGCTGGATAAAAAGCGCATGGAGAATGGAAGTTTTTTTGATGATGATTACTTTGAAAGATTACTTGATGAAATAAGAGAAATTCGTTTAAGTGAGCGCAGATTTTGGCAAAAAATTACGGATATTTTTGCAGGTGCATTTGATTATAGTAATGACGCAGAAATAACAAAAGAATTTTTTAAGAAGGTTCAAAACAAAATGCACTATGCAATAACTGGAAATACAGCACCTGAAATAGTTTATAATCGTGCAAATGCCGAAACGGAAAATATGGGGTTGACCACGTGGGACACCTCTCCCCACGGCAAAATTGTTAAAGGCGATACCATTATTGCAAAAAATTATTTAAGTAAGGAAGAATTAGAAAATCTTGCACAAATTGTTTCGGGTTATTTAGATATTGCAGAGCAACGAGCAAAAAGCAAAATCCCTATGGATATGGATGCTTGGGAAAAACATTTAGACATTGTTGTTCGAGCAAGTGGGAAAGACCTTCTAACGAATGCTGGCAAAATTACAAGAGAAATTGCAAACAACCACGCCATAAGCGAATTTGAAAAATTCCGCATAAAACAAGATAAAATATTCAAAAGTGATTTTGATAATTTAATTGCAGAACTACCAACTGACGATGGTACAAATAATTAAAGACGATTTAATCGTCTTTTTTAATACTATAAAATATCTTATTAAATACATTTGTCGTTTTAATTAACAAACCTCCGGAGTTTGCCATTTGTATCATAAAAAGGTCTAAAAATATCTAAATTAAAAGTAAAATAATGATTTATTTTATTTGCTTTTTTTTTGACTTTGTGTTACAATAATTAGTATGCATAT
>JAIRMA010000059.1 GCA_031259085.1 Christensenellaceae bacterium | reverse complement strand
CTCATGCCCTGTCCGCTTTATAGCTCGCTTTATTATACAGGTCACGCAAGATAAAGCAATATTTTTTTCTCATAGCCAAACTATGTCCTTGACGAATCGTCACGAATGGTAGTTATATTCAATACAAAATGCTTAAACCTTAAAAAAATCAAATTCATTTTAAGAACTTAAATGTAATAGTTAATCTAGTTTTAAAAAATGAAAGGCAAAAAGTACAAATTCATGTAAAAAGTCTAATATAATTCAATATACATAGCATTTAAATTCACTTTGTAACTCTAATTTAATTTTATATGACGTTGACAGTAATTGCCCGCGTTTTTAATGTTATTGAATCTCCATATTTTTAATCATTAATCAGAATACATTAATCACCAATTAAATCAAAAATATACAAAAACTGATTAAAATCTTATCAGGAGGATTTAATTTTATTGACAGAATCTGATAAAATATGTATAATCAATAAATAAAGTTGAACTTGATCATTCAAGTCTTAAATTATCTTTTTAGAGAGTTTTAAGTTATGGCTCGCACATTAAACATTTCAACTAAATATGATTTAGAGATGCCTATTTTTGCTTGCCTAATTTCACCCCCCCCCCGAATTTGCTACAAATCAATAATAAATGTCAATAAATGTATAAATATTTATTACTTTCGCAAATTCTTGTGTTGTGAATTTGTTTTACCTACTTTTTTTAATTTATTCAATATTGCGATTGACTTAATTAACTTTGTTTTTTTAAATACTTTTTTAAATTCTGATATATTCGATTCAAATACTGATTTAACATATTATGTTAAACGGTTTTTTAACATGTCGAAATTTCCTGTTGAGAAAAAAATTCTAATTCAATATAACACATTGAATGTGAATAAGGGGGGTGATGATAACTAAAGTCGATAAGTGGTGCAAGAAATGTTATAAACTTGCGTTTGATAGTGATAAATGCCCTGATTGTGGGAGCAACTTGCAGACTGATATTCCAACAAAAATATACTGGTGTGATGCTTGTAAGGTTCCAATATTAGAGAATATAATTGAGAGAAATCACATTTGTCCGCTTTGTAATTCAAAAACAAAATATTTAGCAAGTGATGTGCGTCCTGTTTTTCCAGAGGAGAGATTGCTTATTGAAATTCTTCATGATACACCTCTAAAATGGATTAATGATTCTGTTTGGGCTTGTGATAATAGATATTTAATAAACGGTCATTCGATAAGTGTCAAATTAAAGGGATTTTCAGATTCAGATATCTTGAAAATAAGTAGTGACTTGAATAAATATTCAAAATATAATAATGATATTGCTTTTAAGATTCATATAGACACATTTATCAAAGCTAATTCATTGAGATTTAATTCTATAACAAGTGAAGCTAAAGATTTTATTATTAATGAGTCTCAAAAATTTAGGTTAGATCAAACTGTGATATCATTTTCAGGTGGTAAAGATTCAACAGTTACTGCTGATCTAGTTATAAAAGCTTTAAGAGATCCAACGGTCAGACATATTTTTGCAGATACTACACTTGAGATTCCTTACACATACGAATACAAAGATAGGTATCGAGCGGCAAATCGTAGTGCTATATTTAAAACGGCTAAGAATAAGGATCAAGATTTTCTAAAAGTTTGTGAAGACATTGGCCCACCGTCAAGAGTTATGAGATGGTGTTGTACTATGTTTAAAACGGGACCTATAACCAGAGCACTTAATTCTGCATTTAGAGACGAAAATATACTGACGTTTTATGGTATAAGAAAGAGTGAGAGTTTAATCAGGAGCAAATATAATCGTTATGAAGAGACGTCAAACCATATAAAGATACAAAAGCAAGCAGTAGCATCACCGATCTTTTTTTGGTCTGATTTTGAAATTTGGTTATATATTTTGTCTGAAGATATTGATTTCAATTACGGATATAGACTAGGTTTCGATCGTATTGGGTGTTGGTGTTGTCCTAATAATAATGACAGATCACAATTTCTAGCGAGAATATATATGCCAGAAAAGTGGAAAATCTGGCATGATTATTTGATATCATTTGCAAAAATGATTGGAAAGCCTGATCCTGTTGAATACATCGATGGAGGATGGTGGAAAGCTAGGCAAGGTGGTAATGGAGTTGAGTCAAGTTCTGACATTAAAATCAAACAGACTAACTGTACAACGGATGAAAATGCGAACATCTACAATTTGAATAAACCCATAACAGAAGACTTTTATTCATTATTCATCCCAATGGGCATAGTCAGTAAAGGATTAGGCAATAAAGTTTTAGGTGAAGTACTAATCCTTGACATAAAAAGTAATGTACCAATCATTTCTATTCAACCATTTAATCAGAGTGGATATGATTATTCTGTTAAGATAAAAACACTGAATACGAATCATAAAGTTCTACACAGAATGATCTCGTATCAAATCAAAAAATATAATGCATGTAGACGTTGTCTAAAGTGCGAATCAATATGCAATTTTAATGCAATTACAATTACATCTAGTAGATATTACATTGATGAAAACAAATGTAAACGTTGTAAAAAGTGCGTAACAGCTAAATATTTGAATGGGGGATGTCTTATGACACATTATTTGAGAACAAAATACTAAATTAAGGCTTAGAAGGGTAAGTAAAAGAGTGGCAAGTAACCTTGTTTTAGACAATTCCAATATAAATACCGACAACAAAATGGTCATACATAAGCATGAATCGTTTTGCCTTAGAAAGGGTTGGTTGCACAAGGGTATTATGTATATAAAGGACAACCCTAATCCATCATTTACAGGTTATGAGGCATGTGATGAATTAGGAATTGGTAAAAACATGGTTAAGTCATTACATTATTGGTTACAAGCGACTCAAATGGTTGATTTTAGTAAAAAAACACCGCGACTCACAAGTTATGCAAATATTATTATAGAAAATGATCCATATTTTATTGAAATGGGCACAAATTATTTTGTTCATTATTCACTAGCAAGCAACAAAAATATGGCAACGTCTTGGTGGTGGCTTTTTAATCAACATAAGGGGACAACTATAGAAAAAACACAATTTGTGAGTGATATAAATGAATTTTTATCTATATATTTAAAAGAAGGCAAGCAATACTCCGAGAATGTATTAGAATCTGAGTTTAGTACACTTATAAGGACATATTTTGAAAAGGATGTAGTTGAGGATGATCCTGAAGAGACTAAAATTTGTCCATTAACTGAATTAAGACTCATTAAAATTCGTAGTAACATATCAGGGAAAAAAATTTACACTAAGGTTCAACCCGATAAAGATGATATAGATATATATATACTTTTTGGTATTATCTGCCACAACTTAAAACAAAATTCTGATGAAATACTAATCAATGAACTATTAACTGGTGATAACAATATTGGAAAGATATTTAATCTTGACAAAACAACCATATTTTATCTAATAGAGAAAATTCAATCAGCAAATTTAATTAAGATTACAAGAACCGCAGGACTTGATACAATTAGAATACATGAACGCTATACTATAGAAACTTGTTTAAAGAGATATTACGATTCAATAAAGAGAGGAGGGCATAAATGTCAAAGCATATAGATTTTTTGTCACCTCTTGAAAATTTCCAATATTCAATAAATCTTGAATTTGATATAAAAGATATAGAGAAGATTGAATCATACATACCGACTAGTAATGCTCTTGAAATAATGGAAGAGATTATAGTATCAACACGTCCTGACAAAACTGACCGGGCAAGAATTCTAACAGGGGCATATGGAACAGGCAAATCAAATCTAGTTTTGACATTACTAGCTATCTTAAGTGGTAGAGAAGCAAACTTCACTAATATTACAAATAAAATTAAGATGATTAATTCTAATGTTATTCATGAGAGTGAAAAGAAGTATCAAAACATTATAGAATTCCTTCAAAAAAAAGAGAGAATCAAACTATTACCTGTGATATTGAACAGTCAAGATGGTGATTTAAGATCCACTGTATTGAGTGGATTAAATAGAAGTCTAAAAAGTCATGCATTAGATGACTTAATGCCAACAACATTTTATCAGGCAGCCATAAACAAAATAATTAACTGGCGTGATAAATATCCTGAGACTTACGCTAAATTTAATGAATTATCGCGTATCGGTGCAGAATCTACTGTTGAGAAACTAAGTAAATTTGATCTTGGTGAATATAATTGGTTTATAAAGACATATCCTAAACTAACTTCTGGTAGTGAATTCAATCCATATAATGGCAATGATATTACCGACTGCATTAGAAGTGTAGTAAATGCAATAAAAGAAAAAGGATATAACGGGATTTTCTTAGTATATGACGAATTCAGTAAATTTTTAGAAGGGAATGCTGACGCATCATCTCAGCAAAATATTAAAATCTTACAAGATATTGCAGAACAATGTAGTAGATCCTACGCATCACAAATTCATATTCTATTAATTTCACATAAAAACATAGAAAATTATGTAGGGGATTTACCAAAAAAAATAATAGATGATTGGATGGGTATATCAAAACGATTTAAGTCGATTACGATTCAAAGCAATGATGCTGAGTTATTTGAGATTATATCAATGGTCGTAAAAAAACATGAGGATGGATTTATCCAATATAAAGAAAGTTTTAGTCACTTCTTTAATAAGTTAAATGCCCTGTTTGATACCGTAAATAATTCATTAACTAACATTAGTCATTATATTTCTGATTTAGCAAATAACATTAGGCATTCATTTTCTAGTATTATCGAGGCATCAAATAACAATTTCATTGATCGTTGTTATCCACTCAATCCATTTAGTCAATTAATACTACCGAAAGTATCTGAGCTTGTAGCACAAAACGAACGCACTGTATTTACATTTCTTGCCTCAGATGAAATGTATGGTGTTAATTATTTTATTAAGAATTCAAGATCAGATGTTTTTGATATAATTGACCCTGATCAAATTTATGATTTTTTTGATTTGCAGTTTAGAAGTGAACCAGTTGGTAGTCCAATTCGAAAGCAATGCCAAATTTGTGCAGCAGCTATTTCTAAATTGAATGCAATTAATGATTCATATGCAAAAAAGGATGAAATTGAAGTAGCAACTAAAATCTTGAAGACACTAACATTGATCTATATTATAAAACAATTTGATATATTGCCACCCACCATTGAAATGCTTTCATTGATTTATGATGCAAAATTTGATACAAATGATCGAAATTCATTATTTTATAAGGCAATTGAATTAATTTTGTCAGAGAAATTATTAATTTGTTTAGAATTTAGACCGCATGTCAAGATTCGTGATGTTATTGGTAACAACGCAGTTGAATTAATTGAAACGGAAGAATACAAATTAAAGAACAAGATAGATGTACAAAACGAACTAAATAAAATGTTAATTTCGCCCTACATTTATCCTGTTCAGTATAATTTTAAATTTAAAATGACTCGTTATTTTTATTTTTCATTTATTGAATATAAAAGGCTTGTAGGTGTTGATAACATTAATGAGTTTATAAGAGGTTTTGACGATTCTCAAAAAAAAGCAGATGGATATATATTTGCGGTGATTGAAACATCTGACTATACAATAGATGAATGTATAGATACTTTTAAAAGACTCAAATCGAAAAGAGTCATCTTTTCATTATTGTCTGATGTGAATTCTGTCATTTCGAATAAAAAACCGCTCAGTCATATTATATATGATCTAGTAACAAAGTGCACTGCAATTAACAATATATTAGATCGTTCAAAATCGGACAAAAGTATAAATGAATCAACAAAAGATGAATTAATGTATATTTTTGATGATATGCATGATATAATTGAACGTTTCATAGATATCCATATAAAAAATCCAAATTGTAATGATATTATTTTTTGTAATAATGGTATGCTCCTTGATATTAATAGTCGAACGCAATTACTTGAAAAACTAACTGAAATCTGTGAATCAGTTTTTGATAAAACGCCTAAAATTAATAATGAAAATATTAATAAGAATAGCATTTCATCACAGATGAAGAATACTAGAAAGAACATTATTGAAAGAGTATTAGAAAATTCAACGGCACCAAATTTAGGATTAAAATCAAATCAAGATATAATTGTTTTACGCAGTGTATACTTAACTACAAAAATCATAAATGATCTAATGAATCCTATAATCACAACTCATGATTTAGATCATGAGTTCGCAATGCTTTTTTCTAATTTTGATAACTTTTTAAAAAGAGCAATGGAGAGTCCAATAAATATTAGTGATCTATATGATAGATTAAAAAACCCTGATAATGGATTTGGTCTTAGAAATGGAATAATTCCATTTTATTTTGTGGCCGCACTTTTAACATACAAAAGTCAAGTAGTAATTAAGAGAAGAGATCGGGAAGTTCCATTAACTGCAGAAATTATAGAACAGATAAATGATAAGCCTTACGACTTCACATTAACTATTTTCAATTATGATTTTATTAAATCTGATTACTTGTCTAATCTTGAGAGCTGTCTTCAATCATATATTCATCCTGAAGAACGACAATTGCCACGTCATATTTATATTATAAAAGCAGTCATAAGATGGTATGTATCCTTATCTAGGTTTCAAAAAGAATCTAAGTATGATTATCATAATAATCGAGGATTATCTGAATTTAGTTTAAGAATCAAAAAGGAATTGTCTAACATGGAGATTAATTCATATGATTTCTTGTTCAATTTTCTACCACGTATAGCAAAGGACACTAATTATATAAATGTAGCAAACGAATTTATCTCATTTGTTAATTTGACTAATAATCATATAGATGATTATCTAGAATATGAAATTATAAAATTAAAGGAATTATTTAAAGTAGGTAATGATCGTACTCTATGTGAGGCTGTATATAATTACTATGAATCATTAAATGACAGAACTAAAATGCAAGTATTTAGTGGAAATACTGACAAATTCCTAGAAGTTCTTAGAATGAATCATAATAATGATAGGGTTTTAATTGAAAATCTTATAAAAAAACTATTTAATATGCGCATTCAAGAGCTTAATGATAATTTAGCATCAAAATTATATTGTATTATTAATGAAATTATAAATATTACAATAGGGCTATTTGATAAGCAAGTTGATAAAGGGTTAGTATCTTCTAATGATTTTAAAGTATCTTTTTCATCATCTAATGGCTGGCATGAAAAATACATAACAGCATCAAAGTTGCCACCTGCAGCTAGGACATTTGCTAATGATGTAGAATCATTATTTGAGGAATATGGTGATTCATTATCAACATCACAAAAAGCACAAGTTTGTTTGGAGGTAATGAGAAAATTTATTATATGATTACTCCTGAAGTCGCATATTTTGACAATGCAGCAACTACATATATTAAACCTACTGAAGTTCATGATTTCATGCACTCATTTTATTCCATGAATTCGATCAACTTAAGGCGTACAAATCATGAGTTGAGTCAAAACAGTGTGAATATTGTATCTGACACACGAAAAATGCTACTTAAATTATTCAATGCAGGGACAGATTATTCTGTAGTCTTTACTGCAACAGCTACTGAAGCAATAAATATCATATTACAGGGACAGAATTTCCATAAAACTTTAAATGTATATATTTCTCCATTTGAGCATAATGCAGTATATAGAACATTAAAATATCTAGAAAAACTAAACAAGATAAATATATATGAATTATCTGTAAACAAAGAGACATTGGAGTTTGAATTCGATAAAATAACTTATCAGTTTTCCCAAAACTATCCTGATTTAGTAGTTGTATCTCACGTTAGTAACGTGACAGGATGCATCTCTCCAATAATTAAATTAGGTACACTTGTAAATAAAACGGGAAGTAAATTTTTAATTGATTGTGCACAAAGTGCTGGAATTTTAGAAATTGATATAAATCAATGTCATGCAGATTATATAATCTTTGCAGGGCATAAGACTCTCTATGGTCCATTTGGATGTTCTGGTTTTGTGTGTAAAAAGACAGCTGATTTAAAGCCGCTTATTTATGGTGGGACGGGTTTAGATTCTCAAAAGGAATCAATGCCTACTGAAATCCCAGAACGTTTTGAAGCCGGGAGTTTTAATATTCTTTCTTTATCAGGGTTATATGCCGCTTTAAAATGGCATGAAGTAACAGGTAAAGATAAAATATATAATACTGAAATTAACAATTATAATAGACTATATAATTTATTATCAAGTTTTGATTATATAACTATAAAAGGAGTAAGAAACAATTCGATTAGCATAATATCAGTACTTTTTAAGGATATCCCATCAGATATAGCAGGTAATATATTGTTAAATAATCATGTTATAACAAGAACTGGTCTTCAATGTGCACCACTTGCACATAAATTCATTGATACATATCCTGCTGGGACTATACGATTTAGTATAAGTTATTTCACATCAGATGATGATTTTATCACTCTGAAAAATGCGTTAAAGCAAATAAAGGAGGATATCCATGAGTTTTAAAGACTTAAAAATTAAGAACTCGTATAATTCTGGTGCGGATAATATTATAAAAGACTTTTATATTCCAGTTTTATCAAAAACTGTACTATATAAGCGCGCTGTCGGATATTTCTCATCGTCTTGCTTAATAGCGATCAGCAATGGAATCTATGAATTAGTAAAAAATAACGGTAAGATTCAATTGGTTGCTTCACCAAATCTATCTCAAGATGACATAAAGGCAATTGATGCAGGATATGAATCACGAAAAATAATTGAAGATGCACTGCTTCGCGAATTTAAAGAGCCTTATAATATTTTTGAAGAAGAACGTTTAAATTTACTCGCTCATTTAATTGAAAACAACACATTGGATATTAAACTTGCGTATTTAAAGAAAAACAATAAAATAGGCATGTATCATGAAAAGATTGGGCTAATGTATGATGAGGATAATAATATAGTAGCATTCACTGGATCCTTAAATGAAACTCAAAATGCATTATCACATAATTATGAATCGATTGATGTGTTTTGTTCATTAAATAATGATGTTCTAGAAAGAGTGATTGAAAAAGAGAAACACTTTGATGAATTGTGGGAATGTAAGGACTCAAATCTTGAGGTTATTGATTTTCCTAAAGTCGCTAAAGATAAATTAAATAAATATAAGAAGGAGAAAGTTGATTATTTTATTGAAGATCCATCGATTCCTATAGTACCTGTTAAAACTGAAAATGAGAGTGAAAACCTTGATAATACGGATTTACAAGATCCAATTGACGACAAATTACCCAATAGTAATGATATTGATATATATAAATCAAGCGGTTTTAAAACTCCAGTCCATATTAAATTCAAACCATACCAAGAGGAAGCAATAAACTCATGGGCTGAGAATAATTATGTTGGTATTTTTGACATGGCAACTGGCACTGGTAAAACATTTACTGCGTTGGGAGCATTAAGCAAACTCTCTGAAACATTAAATGCTAATTTAGCGGTTTTTATAGTATGCCCATTAATGAATCTAGTAGAGCAATGGGTAGATGACATCAAAGCATTCAATGTAATACCTTTAGTATGCTATTCAAAAAAACCAAAATGGCATGACCTCTTATACAGCTATATACTAGCATTTAATGAAAAAAAAATCTTGAATTTTTGTGCGATAGTATGCAATAATTCATTTCAATCAGACTTTATGCAAACTCAAATTCAAGAAATCCAAGGTAATATCTGTTTAGTAGTTGATGAAGCTCATAATTTTGGATCAGAAAAAATGCGTAAGTGTTTAATAGATAAATTTCAGTATAGATTAGCCTTATCTGCCACAATAGAACGGTATTATGATGATGTAGGAACAGCAGCACTATATGAATATTTTGGAAAAAAATGCATTACCTATGCATTAGATAAAGCAATAGATGAAGGGCATTTAGCTCCTTATGAGTATTATCCAATTTTAGTATCATTAACAAATGAGGAACTTAATAAATACATAGAATATACAACCGCTATCAATAGTCTTCAGCGTAAATTGCGCAAAATCATTGTTATTGATAGAGACAAACAAGAAGAAATCCTTAAAAACTTAAGAATTAAATGTGCTAAATTATTAGCAGGCGCCGAGAACAAAATACCAGCATTAAAAAATGCAATAGAAGATTATGTAGATGACAAGTATATTGTAATATTTTGTGGTATTAGCAAAGTAAACTATGCTGACATTATGTATGATACTAATCCTGATTATATAGATAATGATAATAACATCTGTAGACAAATAGATGCAGTGACAGATTTACTTGGCAATCAATTAAAAATGGATATTAGGCAATATACCAAGGATCAAACTCCAGAAGATAGAAAAATAATTAAAGATGGCTTTAGTAAAGGTTCACCTCAAGCAATAGTTGCAATTAGATGCTTAGATGAAGGAGCAAATATCCCAGAATTAACAACGGCATTTCTTCTTGCTAGTAGTAAAAATCCAAAAGAATATATTCAAAGAAGTGGTCGAGTACTAAGGAAATCAAAAGATAAGATATGTGCCAAAATTTACGATTTTATCGTGTTATCAAGAGATATTATAGACTCTATTCCTCATGATATAATTGATAATACTGCTGAGCAAATTCTAGCAAAAAGAGAACTTAAAAGACTTAACATATTTGGAAAATCATGTTTGAATCTATATTGTTATAAAAAAATTGATAAATTGATAAGAGAATTTTATGGAATAAGTAAAGGAGCTAATAATCATAATGAGTAATGATACAACTGAAAACATCCAATTAGATCAGATGAAGTTGGAAAGGTTAAAAAAAGAGATAATTGAAGCTGAAAAAGATTTCATGTCAGAAACATCTGCGCCGACAACTAGAGTAGATATGATTGACAAAATTATGAAGTTAATAAAAAGTGAGGTGAAAAATGAAAATTGAATATTTACGCATGAAGAATTTCAGGCAATTCAAAGGTGAGAATAAAATTGAATTCTCAAAATCTGATAATAAACATATTACAGTTATATTAGGAGAAAACCATATTGGGAAGTCTTCTATAATACATGCTTTAAACTGGTGTCTATATGGACTTAAATATGATAAAATAAAATCTAAAATTTATAATAACGACCTTGCAGTAAATGATGATCCTTATGAAATAGATGTCTTTGTTGAAATTAAAATTATTCATATGGAGAAGGAATATACAATACGTAGAGAGAAAAAATTTACCAAAGATCCTAAAAAAAATGACTATGTATCACATCCTGACGACTTCAAAATTAAATACTTAGAAAATGGAGAAACAAAGACCTTAAGAAAAGATCATGATAAAGCTATTGAAGGAATTTTACCATTTATGTTATCTCGATATTTCTTTTTTAAAGGTGAAAATTTCGACACATCAAAAGTTAAAGATGTAAAGAAAGCAGTACATGGATTAATGGGATTAAATATTCTGAAAAGTGCTGCTGACCATCTTTATTCAAGTGGCACTAAAGATTCGGTATGTAAAAAATATGATCAATCAATTGCTAAACTCAATGATTCTAATCAAGATTTCAATAAATTAAAAGCTGATCAAGATGCTGAAAGAAAAAATTACGATGATTTTGAAAAAAACATAACTAATATGAAAGAAAAATTAAATAACCTTAATATGTTAATTAATGAGTATGATAGGATAATATTAGAAAAGTCAGCAGTAAGTGATAACACAAAAAGATTGCTTGAAATTAGGATAAATCTAAAGAAATTAAAGAGTGATTTAAATGATCAAAATAAACTACTCATTGGTTTGTTCAAAGATTCGAATCCTAATTATAAAGCATTTACTTTTTTTGGGTTGCCTTTATATAAAAATGCTCAAGTAATACTAGCAAATGTTGATAATAAGAAAAATGGAATTCCCAGCATGAATGTAGAAGCTATTGACTATTTAATTAAAAGAAGAAAATGCTTATGTGGTTGCAATTTAAATGACGAATTAATTAATTTGTTAAATGAAGAAAAGGAACGTCTTACAACTGCAGAATATGATAAATTAATATCTGATTTTAATATAGCTTGCAAGCTTAATACTGATGGTGGAGAAACTTTCATTAATAAATTTCAAGATATTTATGAAAAAATAACAACTATGATGTGGAAAAAGAACCAGTTAGAATCAGATGAGGCCTCATTAAGTGAAAAATTAGGAAATACAGACGTAGATCTTGCAAAAACAATTGATGATAAAATGAATGGTGAAAAAGAGAAAGAAAAATGTGAAAATATAATTAAAGAAAATAAATTAAAATTAGTTGAATGCAAGCAAAAAATTGATAAATTAGAAGCTGATATTAATAATAACGTTAAATTAAATGCAAAATGTGCACTAATTCAAAAACAAAAAGCTTATGCATACAATTTGTATAAAGAATTTGATCATTTATATAATTATGAGTTAAATGAACATTTTAATGATATACAAACTTATATTAATAAAAACTATAAAATAGCAGTTGGGGAAAATCAGATTGTTGAGTTGAATCCTGACTATACGTTTAAAATTAATATTATAAGAGAAAATGATAAAATTACTGAGGGGTTAGGTGGGTCAGATGGTCTGAATGTAATAGAAAACCTTGTATTCATCATCAGCCTAATTGAAGTAGCAAGAGATCGTATAAAAAATATAGATTCTGAAAATCCTCAAATATCAACTGAACCATATCCGCTTGTTATGGATGCAGCATTTTCATATTTGGATGGAAATCATATTAATAATGTATGTAAAATTATTTCTAAACTATCTGAACAAATTGTTTTTCTGTTAATGGAAAGAGACTGGGAAGTAGCAGATAGTGCACTTTCAAAATACGTTGGTGCAAAATATTTAATTGAAGCTGTTAATAATACTACTGAATATTCAAAAATCACAAAACTGGAGATGTAAAATGGATTATTTTAACAAAGATATTCACTTGAAAGGAAATCATGAATTTATTCAACAAATAACATCAGATAAAAATTCTGATATTTCTTTATTTAAAGCTGGCATTGAATTACTAAAAATATGTCCTATAATTGGATTAGTGAAAGGTATTACATCAACCCCTGAAAAAGACGGCGAAAAATTTACGATTTTTCATGCTGCAATAGAGAATCATAAACAAGATCTAGAACATATATACAGATTAATAATTTTATTACATAAATATGATTATGATATTTCAAATGAAGAAAGAATAAAAAATGCATTCACTAATTATAATGATAAAAGATTTTTTGAAATTTTTGATAGTTATCTTTATGGTGGGATTAAATGGCTTAAAGAACAGTTTGATGCTAATATTTCTATTTCCCCAGCTAATAGGGTTAATACTATAGTTAGAAATTTTGTGAGTGAGTATGATATAGCAAAAGACTGCTACAAAACAACTGATTTATAACAATAAATCATTATTTAATGTACTTTTATTGATATACTCTAAAATAAAAATTGTCGAAAACTTTATGTTAAAAATACATTAATTGATAAATGCAGAATAGATTATGTATCATATTTTGTTTTATATAACAGTTACTAATTTAACAGAACATAAATCTAATATAATATAGTAAATTTCATTCAATGTTATGGTTAGAATTTATTAGTTATTATAATTTATTGATATTATTACGAGGCAATTCTTAAATTTGTATATGATTAAACTAATTTAAAGATAAATATCAATACTAATATATGAAACAACGCTAAATCCCATGTATAACATATAAAATATTTAGTTAGTTTGTTTATAATATTACTTAAAACAAATAATTTAATCGTCATATATATTTTAATGAATAAGTTAATTTTCTCACGCTATTTGAATATTTAGAATTTATCTGATTAATTAACAAAAAATTGATTTAAGATGTTAAATCTCTTAAACGGGATTTATTTAAGAAAATTATTATTTTAACAAGGCCCAAAGATGAATGCCTTATGTACTTTATAAAACTAAAGTCTTTTAAACATTATATAACTTAAGTCACATTAGTTTTATGTGATGAGTGATAACACATTTTTATTTAATTTTAATCATACTGCAATAACATTTAATTTTAGATAAGATCATGGTATAAATTTAATAATCATCATTATATTTTAATATATACTTAATCACCAGATATATGTTAAAAATAATTCATTCCTAAATATTGACATTTTCAATAGGAGTTTGTATAATAATTAAAGTTTATTTGCTTCGATTTTTTTCTCACACATTTCTAAAGAACATAGGGCTGGTTATTAGTTTAATATGACTCAATACAATAAAGTACTTTATATAGTTTTAGTAAACAAAGAAATGCTAAAAACATCAAATATGTATAATTCTATGAATCGTTTTAAGGAGTAGAATTAACATGTTGAACACTAAATTAAAATTTGAATCGTGGCTTAATAACAAACCTGAAATTCAGGCTAAACAAATCGTTGAAACTTTAGAAGAGATATATAACTGGGCTTTTGATAAAAAAATTATTAAAACGCAGTTATATTATATTGATAACGTTAAATCATTTAATCAAACACAAGATGCTATTAAAAAAAATAACTATTTTAAAAATAAATATGCGAGTAAACGAAGCATTTTTAATACATCATCATCTTTGTACAATAAATTTTTAAGCGACTCAATTTTTCATAGTAAGCTTGCATCAAAAACTGATGCAAAATTTAGCAATTACTTAAACACACATAATGTAGATAATAATAATAATCTACTATCCATTAAAGATGCAACAATACTAATTTTATCTGATAGATTTCCATTAACCCTAAATGAGATATATGATGAAATTGTAAGTAGAAATTTGTATATTTTTGATGATAAAAATCCTGAAAAAGTATTATTTGATGAATTACAATCATATTGTGTTAACACAAATCTAAATAATATTGAAAATAATGAAAAAATATTTCAATATATATCATCTGACGCGAATACATTAAAATATGCTTTAATAGATTCAAATGCAATTTTACATATCAAAAAAATCAAGAACTATCTAGAGGCAAATAAAGATGTTATTGATGATAATAAAAAGCAAATTGATTTTATAAAAGAAACCATCAAAAGCAATTTTGCGAGTGGCATAGAATTAGATGAAATAGGATTGCGCAATTTAAAAGAAACCATAGAGGAAAATAATAATATAAAAATAACGCTTACAAACATACAAATTACAAATTGCGTTAGAAGCTTTGCTTTTAAATATAAAGAGAATGGCTATATATTAATTGATAATCTTATCAATAAATATATAATTGATAAAATTGAAGATTTAATAAATAATGAATATAAAAGGGGACATATAAGAATTAGTAGCAAATGCTTAGTTGATAGATTTAGTATAGTACTTGACGAAAGAATTAATGGTGCTATGCTCGAGGAAATTTTAATCAAATATGGCAATAAATCCTACACTAAGATTGATGATTATATTGTGAGGAGTGATGCGAAATTAGAATCAGAAGAAATAGAATTTACAAAAAACATCATAGATTTGATCAAATCATCTAATATAAAACTAACTAAAGAAAAAATATTGTATGAACTGTGTCTTGTTGATTCTACTAAAATCAATAAAATCTTGAACTCAGATGAAATACAAAAGAATATATCACCAGATAATTATAAATTCGATAATAAAGAATCATCATATCTATACAAAGAAAATTCTGACATTGAAACAATTAATAATTCATCTGAGATATCAGATGAAGGTAAAGCTAGTGATACAACTTATGATGATAAAAATATTCAAAACCTACATAAGGATGAATTCCTCATAAGGGATGCTGCCATACAGGTTTTAAATGAAAGTAATCCTTTGTCTATAGACGAAATTTATGAGAAAATAATGAGATATGGTCTTTATGATTTTGGCGCAAGAAATCCAAAAAATGCTCTATATGAGGCAATAAATTCTTTTTCGAGGGGGTGCACTTTTAAAGGAAGAGAAAATAATGAAATTATGTTTGAAAAATTAAGGGATGGGAAGGTTATAAAGTATAAAATAAACGAAAATTACAAATCGGGCAAATTAAATGAACGTATTAAAGATGACATGCTAAAAAACTATCCTACATACGAGAGCAATTTATTAAAACTATTCAACACTGTATTCGAAGATGGCATAAAATTAGATAGAGATGAAATCAAAAATTTAAAGTCTGTCTATGAAAACTGCTATTTAAGCGAACTATCTTTAACCAACGATTTGATTTACCAAATTATTAAAGAGCATTTATATGAATTTGAGACTAATACATTTAAGCCTATACAAAATAAATATAAATTCGATAATAAAGAATCAACATATCTAAACAAAGAAAATTCTGACATTAAAACAATTAATAATTCATCTGAGATATCAGATGAAGGTAAAGCTAGTGATACAGATTCTGATGATAAAAATGTTCAAAACCTACATAAGGATGAATTCCTTATAAGGGATACTGCCATACAGATTTTAAAAGAAAGTAGTCCTTTGTCTATGGACGAAATTTATGAGAAAATAATGAGATATGGTCTTTATGATTTTGGAGCAAGAGATCCAAAAAATGTTCTTTATGAGGCAATAAATTCATTTTCGAGGGGGTGCACATTTAAAGGAAGAGAAAATAATGAAATTATGTTTGAAAAATTAAGGGATGGGAAGGTTATAAAGTATAAAATAAACGAAAATTACAAATCGGGCAAAATAAATGAACGTATTAAAGATGACATGCAAAAAAACTATCCTACATACGAGAGCAATTTATTAAAATTATTCAACACTGTTTTCAAAGATGGTATAAAATTAGATAATTACGGAATAAAAAAATTAAAGTCTGCCTATGAAAACAGATTCTTAAGCGAACTATCTTTAACCAACGATTTAATTTTCCAAATTATTAAAGAGCATTTATATGAATACGAAACTAATACATTTAAGCCTTTAGAAAACTTAATTTCTAATGCAACCATATCTGATATTGAGAACATGATAGATGCTGAAGTAAATAAAGGGCATACCAGAATACATATAGATACTTTGTGTAATTATTTATTAACAATTTTAAACATAGAAATTGATGCTCAAATGCTTATTTCTTTATTGAAAAAACATGGATCAAAAAATTATTCTGTAGATTCACAGTATATTTACTATAATGAGATCGCATTAGATCCACTTGAAACCGAATTTACTAGAAGTATATTTAAGACATTAAATTCATCAAATTCTGCTCTTACAATTGATAAAATCAAAGGTGATTTGCCATTTTATGATAATGGTACAATATTAACTATATTAAATTGTTGTAGTTCTATTGTGAAAACAAGATATGAAGAGTACATATTAATCAGTAAAATTAATCTGTCATCAACGGTTAGAGATGAAATTTTAGATTTTGCACATTCAAATAAATTAGACTTATTTGACAATCAAAAGTTTAAAGCTTTAACGCAATTAGAGAAAAATATTTCAAAAGTCAAAAATATAATTACTGATTATTACGATACAAATAATTCAATCAAAATTCTACAATATATTATTAACTCAAATAAAACTGACACTAGTAATACTAAAAAACAATTCCAAGAGAGACGTAATAAAAGCGAAAGTGGATATACATTAAAAGAAGCTTGCATATTGGTATTAAAAAACAAAAGCCCGTTAACATTTAAAGAAATATATAATGAGATTATAAGACTTAAGCTTTTTACTTTTAAAGCAAAAAATCCAGAAGGTGTAGTAAATGGCATATTAGTTGAGAATTCTGCAGAAGACTCAAGGGGATGCAAGAAAATAATTTTTGAGATACTTAGAGACAACAATAATAATAGAAAATTTAAATTAGTTGATAACTACGACTCATCAAAAATTATAAATGAAAACAAAGATAATTTGCCAAATATTAAGGATATTTATAGAGATAAGATAATCGACTTAATTGCGAATCATTTTAAAGACGGACTAGAATTTGATGAATATGGAGAATTACAACTTAAAAATTCATATAAGAATCACTTTTCAAGTGAATTAGGTTTAGATCATGATTCTATTTTAAAAATCCTAAAAGCCAATTTATTCGAATATGATACTGATAAATTCATATATATTGATAACCTGATTTCCAATACTACTATAAATAAAATTGAAGAAATTATAAAACAGGAAACAGATAAAGGTCATAAACGAATATATATTGATAAATTGTATGATTACATATTTAATAATATTACTGATGAATTAAATGACAAAATTGATTCCAATGTTCTTGTAAATATTTTATTATATCAGAATGAAAAATATATAAGAGAAGAAAAGTATATTTATTATAATGACGCTTCAATACATTTAGAAAAGGAATATGATGAAATTTCAAAAAGCATAAACTTTCTACTAAATTCATCAGATTCATCATTTACTATTCAGGATATAATTAATGAAATGCCATTTTATGATGATGATATTATTAAAAAAACGTTAAATATAAATGATATTAATCCAAACAATAAACCAACTGAATATAAAAAAATAATCCAAGGAAAAGATAAGAAATATACATCAATTGATAATATATTACTAACTGAAGATACTATAAAATCAATTATCGAAAAGAGAAATGATTTTTTAAAAAAGAATGGTTTAAATCATGAAACAATTGATGAACCTAATCAAGAATATATTCATAATATTATAATGACAAATACACCCGGAATTGAATCTATTAGCACTAAATTTTATAATAAGAAAACCTCAAGAAATATTTTAAGTTATATAATCAAAAATCAATCAAATGAAGCTTTATCTTATGACGATAATGGGGGTGGGCGTTAATGTATTGTTATGATTGGGATATTGAAAGTGGCGGTATTATTTTAAACACTAAGCCACAATTAACAAGCAAAGAACCTCGACCAGTATATTCTGATGAGCTAGATATTTTAGGGTTTAATGAGTTTTTTGATTATGAAAAGGACGATAAAAATCCATATTTATGGGCAGAATACAATTCATACTATTATAGAGGAATAAAAATTGCACAAACAAGTGGTGGGAATATCTACCAAAAACCCATACTTACTCTATATAATTATTCAGAAAATTCAGATAATAAATTAGTTCCTATTGATATCCAATTAATGATTTCAAAAAACAAAGAAATCATAGATATATTAAAATTTTCTGCTATTATATGGATATATAATATTTATCTTGATTACAAGAAGAAAGTAGATTCATTTCATGTAGCTTTTTCGGGCGGTAAAGACAGTGTTGTATTATTTGATCTAGTATCAAAAGCACTTCCTAAAGATGCATATATAGTGGTGTTTGGTGACACACAAATGGAATTTCCTGACACTTATGATGTTGTTAATGCAATCGAATCTAATTGTAAATCAAATGGTATCGTATTTCTCCGTGCAAAATCAAGAATGGGAATATACGAATCATGGGAGAAATTTGGGCCTCCATCTACTGCTCAAAGATGGTGTTGTAGTGTTCATAAGACTGCACCACAACTTATTGCATTGAAAAATTATTATAATAATAAAAATTTACGTGATATGGCTTTTGTCGGAATAAGAGGTTGTGAGAGCATAAAGAGAAGTCAGTATGAAAGTATTAGTTATGGATTGAAACATAACAAACAACATAGTTGTTATCCAATACTTGATTGGAATTCAGCTGAATTATACTTATATATGTTTGCTAATGACTTAATAATTAATAAATGTTATAAAAAAGGTAATAATAGAGCTGGTTGTCTTATATGCCCAATGTCAACTGAGAGATCTGAATACATGCGCTATAAATCATATACATATGATGTGTCAAAGTTTATTAACATTATCAATAGTGCTTATGATTTAGAAAAAAGAGAAGCAGATAGTAATATTGCTAATGGTGGTTGGAAACAGAGGAGAAGTGGTAAACTATTAAATAATTGCAAAGTTAATTATATAGAACAATTAATAGACGATACATTCACAATTATAATAGATTTTCCATCATCTAACTGGAAGGAATGGATTAAAACAATTGGCAAACTAAACAAGTTGTCAACAAATGAATATTTTATTTTTTCTGAGAAATCAGAGCTTGTATTCACAGTTAATGACACAGAAAACGGATATAAGGTCAGTTTAGATAATAAACAAACTAAAAGCAATCAAACATACTTTAAGTATTTTAAACAAGTATTTAAAAAAGCTGCTAGTTGCATAGGGTGCAATGAATGCACAGCAAACTGTCCTTTAGGATGTATAAACTTTGATAATGATTATATTAAAATAACTAGGTGTAAACAATGTCTTGCTTGTCATAAAATTAGCAATGGTTGTCTACTTTACTCAGCTACAAAAACACAAATTGGAGGAGCAAATGGAATGAGAAGTACAGCGTCAATTGATAGATACGCATCACATGGACCACAGGAGTGGTGGTTTAGAGATTTCTTTGATAAAGGTGATGACTTTATATTAAATAACAACCTTGGTACAAAAATGCTTATTTATTTTAAAGCATTTTTACGAGATTCTGAATTATTAAAAAACAATAAATGCACACCATTATTTAATTTAATCAAAAAACTAGGTTGTTTATCTGAGCAAAGTTTAGGCATACTGCTAGTTAATCTTTCATACACACCACAAGTTAACTGTTTTATTAAGAATGTTGCAATAAACCAATCATTTAATAGAGAACAATTTGTAAATTTCATTTGTAGATTTGGAATAAGTGAAACATCAGCATCAAAGCTAGTTTATTCATATGAGCGCTTAATAAATTTATTTACTGACGTGGGTTTAGGATGTGTTAAGAGAAATGAAAACCGCATTGAATCAATTACTAGAAATCGCTGGTTAACTCCAGACAATTTAGTACTGCTGTATGCAATCTATAAATTTGCGTGTGCAAACAATACGTACAACTATTCACTAAGACAAATTTTAACATCCTCTAGTTATGATGGGTTAAGCCCGTCAGAAATATTTGGGTTAACTGAAACAGAAATTATTACTGCCTTGCGTGCCTTGACTGCACTATATCCTAATTATATTAGATATAGTGAGACCCATGGGCTAAACAGTATTACATTAAATAAAGATATTACGCCAGACTTAATTTTAAGTCTTTTTTATGAGGAGACATAATATGGCAACTGAATCAAATTATTATAGTAATTATTTTGAAATAGATGAAAGCTTTTCAAAAGTTGTGGCCAGCCAATCATTCAAAGATAATCCTGAAATGTGGAAAAGTTTTCATCCACACGAACGATTTAAAGAGTTTTTAAATAAATTTATAGATATGATTAATGGAAATGATTTCAGGATATGGGTTGTGGGTGCATTTGGCACAGGAAAATCATATGCTGTACTTACATTAAAAAAAATGCTTGAGGTGGATTCTCAGGAATTAGATGAATATTTTAACAAATATAATAGATTATCAAATGATCTTTTAAGTCGATTTAAGGCAATTAGAAATAATAATGATAACATTTGTGTAAGTTTTTTTAGTGGGTACAACTTAACAAGAAATGGTGAAATTGATAATTTGAATAATTTGATAACAAGAATGTGTCTGCAAATTTCTTATGATTTAGAAGAACGTGGATACCAATTAAGCAATGAATCGCTGATTGGTTCTGCTGTGGGATGGTTAAGAGACAAGATTAATGCAAATTTTTTCCAGGGATTAATTGATAATGATCGCCAAAACAGACTTAATAAAATTAAAGTTAATGATTTAATTAATAGACTAGAAACCACAAATGACACTGTTGCATTAACTGAGCTAGTAGAAAATTGTAATTCGCTAGCGAAAGAACGAGAACTTCATATATTTAAAGTTGATGAATCTAATTTTGAGGATTGGATTAAAAACATAATGATAAAAAATAAAATAGATAAATATTTGTTTATCTGGGACGAATTTGCGGAATATTTAGAAAATTGTGGTGGTTTAAGTCGGTTCACTACATTGTTTCTTGAAAACAAGATTCCGAACTTCTATTTAATGCCTGTAATTCCTCATATTAATATGCTAAATGATAATAAATATAATCTTGATATACTTAAAAAACACAGGGATCGAATACACGAAGTTGAATTTAATTTGTCAGATGATATTACATATGAGTTAATTGCGAGTGCGCTTGTTGTAAAACCCCCAAAAGAAGTTGAATGGGAAAATGTTGCACAATTAATTAATAACAATTTAAATAATATTCAAAATGTGATGAAGGAAAAATTACCATTAAATTCTATAGAATTATTAAAAAAGATAGTTCCACTACACCCATATGCAGCATATGTTTTAAAATGTTTAGCCGAAAAAATTCATTCAAATCAACGAAGCCTATTTGATTTTTTAAAAACAAATGATCCTGAAATAAAAGGTTTTAAATATTTCATCGATAATACACATTATATTGAGACTGATAAAGAAAACATAATAACCGTAGATTTTTTATGGGAGTTTTTTGAATATACTTGTTATGATGATAGTGGAGATGAAATACATGCTATACTCGATTATTATAATAGAATAAATAATAGTGGCAACCTCACTGGTGACCAATTTAGAGTCTTTAAAACAATTCTGTTATTAAATGCTATATCAAAAAGATTTTCTGATAATAATAAGTTATTACTTCCAAATTTAGAAAATCTAGAATATGCTTTTATGGGATCTAAGTTAAGCATGCCTACTATAAAAAATATATGTAATCGTTTAGTTAAAGATCAAATATTTCATAACATAAACAATTTGTATTCAACAATGAACGAATATTCAAATAATATTGATATTCAAAACATTAAAAAAACAAAAGAATCTACTATAACAACACGAGAAATTGCGACAGATGCAGGCATTAAAGATTTAATAAAAAACAATGCGACAAGCAAACCTATAATATATCATAACGATTTACGATTCATATTCATATTATTAACTAGTGAAAATAAAGATTATGAATATAAAAATGTAAAAAACAATATCTCACAAGGTAAATATTTAAATAAAATTATTGTGTTTTTATGTGTTTCTAGAAATTCAATTGAACATGGAAATTTAAAAACATTTATTGAAAATAATCAAGAATATAAAAATAGCAAAAATGAAGATTCATCAAATTTTGTATTCATAGATTTATTTACACAACCACTTAATGATGGAATTTATAATAACTATATAAATTATAAAGCACATTTTGAATATTATGATAAGAGAGCAACTGATGAAAAAAATAAAAATAATGAAGATAAGGAGACATGGAAAAAGAAGTATTTAAATGAAATAAAACTTTGGTATAAACAAATTGATCGTTCACCTTGTCTAATGTATTATAAAGGCTTTGTAGAAAAAATTAACACAATTAAGACATTAGTTGATAAATTAATAAATATAAATAAGACTATTTATATTTATGCTCCTGAAAATTGGTGTGATGCCACTGATGATTTGTATAAAAGTGATTCGATCGATAATGCGATTCATTTCGGATCAAAACATAAAAAGGATTACTCGCAAAATTATCATAAAACTGTTAAGGATATTGATTTTGCATGGAACGCTAAAGAATATTGGAACATATCACCTGATGTGCCACTTTCTAAGATAAAAATATTTGTTGATAATAAAATTACTAATGATATCAAAGACACAGGAAGATCTAGTTTGTCAGAACTATATAATGAGCTTATAAATAAACCATATGGGTTTACAAAAACAAAACTTTCATCATTTTTGTTTGGATTCCTACTTAAAGAATATGCAGTAGATAATGCTTATTATTATAATGATGGAAAAGCAGATTATGTTTTAAATCCTAGTTCTTTAGTTGTTTTATGTGCAAACATTATAAAACAATTGGATATAAAATACTATATCAAATCAAAAAGCATTGAATTGATAAATTTTGCTAAAATCACTAATTATATATTTGATATTGATGAATCATTATGTATAGAGGGTCAAGTTGCAAATGCAATATTAAAAAAACTACCTAATTTTATGTTTCCATTGTGGGTTATCAGTTATATAGATAAAGATGAAGTAATAAATGAGTTAATTTCGTTATTTTTTGGTGTTATTAATCCGCAAAACTATAATAATAAAAATGAAATATGTAATGCTACAGAAATTTATATAAAAATCGGAACAATATACAAAGACAATCCTACTGTAGTTAATAAATTCAAGTCTTTAATCAGTGCAGAAAACTGCCGCCTTGGTATGGTAAAATTTCTAAAAAACTACAAGGATGGTATACTACCTAAGTTATGCAATGAGTTAGCTATTTCTGAGGATACTTATCTACAGAATATAAAAGATCGTTTTAATGAAAACAATGCAGATTCATTTATGCATAACCGTGATGATCAGATTAAAAATGTGATTGACCCCATTATTGATGAATACAAAGTAATTTTAATAAGCAGGAAGTTGTTTCCTAATCATAGATTTACAAGTATAGACAATATCAAATCAGACTGGTTAGAATTCATAAAAAGCGAATTTAAAGTACCTTTTGAATTGTACTTAAATAATATTAATTTAAATGAACATAGATTATTTAATCAGATTAAACAACTAAAAGATATTGATTTAAAACTTAATATAAGCGACTTTTATGATGCCATAGAAAAAGGTGGCAAACAACTAGTCGAATTTAGAGATACTCAATTTTCTATATTTTCGAAAGTATCTGAAGTAGCTAAACTAGATGATAATTTTAAACTTGAAATATATAAAAACGAAATAGGTTATGATCATTTCGATGATGATTTAGAGACTTATAAAACAGCTATTATCGATTCAATTAAGAAATACAATGCAAAACTCAAAAAAAGTGAATTATCAAATATATGGTTTGAATTAACAAAAACAAAATCCCCAAGTGAGTGGTCAAATGAAAAATTAACACCAATATTAATTATGTCACCATTAAATGAGCTTGATAATGTTAAATTCACATTTGATATTATTAACAAAAACGACTCTAGCGAAGATGAATCACAAAAAGCTTTAGAATATTTAAACAACATGGATTGGCTTGTTGAAATTGATTCTAAAGAATTGATTGAATCTAAATTTATTGATATCATAATTGGTAATTATAATGACATTCTAAATATTGATAAAGTGCGTGAACTGCTCATTAATGAAATTCCGTCAGTATATGATTGGTTTCCAAACAATAAAACAAATGAATTAGTAACGGAGCTAGCCAGTTCTAGTTACATTAAAAATAAGGATAATATCATTAAGACTAAAGCGCTCAGAATAATTAATGATATGAATCTAAATGATTTAAAGAATTATTTTATGGACCTTGTTAATAGAAATTTATCAATAGGTATGGAATTAGTAAAGGATAAAGGAAATGGTTAATAGTAACTATACAACAACTGAAAAGGTTAAAGAATATTTTAATGATGATGCAAAAATAAAAACAGTAATAGTAAATGTACTAAATGAAAAAGACTATGTTAATGTTTTAAATTCAACTACAACAAATCGAATTCGAATATCTAATTTTTTTTGTAGCGATGCACCATTCCCTGATTCACAAAATATGCTGAATGAAATACTAAAATTGGAGGAACCTAAAGTAATCTTAGGATATTTTCATTTTTTGGCGTTTAATAATAAGATTGATATTAGAAATTCATTAAGGAGATTAAAAAATTATCATAACAAAGTACTAATTTTAACATATGGGCATCAAATAAGAGACATCCTTAATGAATGTATAGATAAAGAACGACGGTTCAAGGATGATCTTAAATTTATGTTTATAGATGGAGTTAAAGACCCTGCGCCAGAGATTATGATCACAAACAAATCTATAAAATCTGCAACCTCGAAATACAAATATTTCGATAATTTGAAGGATTATTTTATTGAATTAGAAAATAAGGGCACTTTATCAGGCGTGGTTAGATCTGATTTAGAAATCGAGGCTTTTAAAAATGGGATTTGGAATGTCTCTAAAATTTCATTTTATAATGAACTTTGTAACATAGATACTAAAATTAGGAATGTCGAAGAGAGTTTTGGCAATGAGGATCAATGGTATTCATTGTTTAAAAAACTAATTGATAAAAGAAGCATCCGTGACTTATTTGATAAAAACATTATAGAATATATAAAAGATTTTGATAAAAGTAGTCCCATGAAAAAATTCCAAATTTTACTGCTACTCAAAATCACTGATAATAATGGATATCTGGGCTTGATTAGTAAAGCAAATATTACAATAGATAATTTAATAGCTAATGTATACGATTGCATACTAGATATTGACAGTAAAAATAAATCATTCAATTCTTTATATAATGAACGTAAAGAATTAATCAAATTAATTTCTAATGATGTGTTAATTAAAAATTATGTTGAAAAGATCGATAGCACAGACATTTCCAAGATTTATTATTTAACTGATAATACAATATCTGAACGAATGAAAATCATATCCTTTTTTAATAAATCTAGTTTAACAACAGAAAAAATAATAGAAATCACAAAGGACATTTATCCAGAATTTGCAGGATATCTTAGAACATTTAACTTTAATATGAATAATGATAAATTAAATACTTTTTTGACCATATACTTTGACAAATATAAATCACAAAAAGTTAAAAATCAAATCGATCCTAGCTTTATAAAAACAGTAGATGAACAGGCAAGATCAACAAATAAGGTAATATTTCAATTAGAAGCTAGAGCAAATTTAATTAATGAATTTAAAACTACAACCTCTAAAACGTATTTCATTGATGGAATGGGAATGGAATATGCGTCATTAATTCAATATTTATGTAATGATTTTCAATTAAATGCAAATATAAAATTTTGCAGGGCAGAATTGCCTACGTTAACGGAATTCAATGAATTTAAACACGATGTAAAGTATGATGAGTTAGATAATCTCAATCACGATTCTAAAGTTGCAGATTCTACATATATTGCTGAACAAATTAGTATAATATCAAATATCCTTAAAACTATTATGAATGCATTAAAATATGAAAAAATAGATAAAATAATATTAACATCTGATCATGGGACAAGCAGATTAGCAAAAATAAATACCGCAAATCATATCATTAATACGAGTGATTTTGTTGAAAAAAAATCTACACATGGGGGCAGATGCTGTTCAAGTGATTTGCAAATTTTAAGTAATTGTGATATAGTATTAAAAGACAGTTATAACGATCATTGGGTTGTTGCAAATTATCACAGAATAAATAATAGTAATAGATCAGGCGTTGAATTACATGGTGGTGCAACGATAGAGGAAGTTTTAATTCCAGTGATAGAAATAACAAAATCAACCGATAATATAAATATAGAATATTCATGTGAGATTATATTTCCAGATAATAAAAATAAAGAATATTCAAATAAATTATTAATTGATTTTGATCCTTTTACAAAATCATACAACCCTATACATTTAGTGATCAGAGTATCTGATGAAGTTAAGGATCCATATATCATAGTGAAAAATCTTAGTCAACAAAGATACAAAGGAACCTGCAAGAAAAATACCGACTACGAATTTTTGCTTGACATTACGAAAATTAGCAAATATAATTGTGATTTATATGATGGATCCAAACTAATAATACCAAATATTAAATTTGATGTAGTTAACAAAGTAGCATTCGAACATAATTTATTTGATTAAAGGTATCTTATATGCAAAATAATGAAATCGAACAAAAACAATTTGAATCAACATTAAAAGATGCATTTGCCAATATGGTGGTGTTTAAAGACTTGAAAAACAATAATTATTTTTCGTCAGCTAGTATTCCATCATTTTTGCGCGATTATTTATTAAAGATGTTTCAAGATGATGATGGCATTGTTGATATTGATGGAATACAAAAATTCATTAATAGATATTTACCACCTTGTGAAGATTGGGTCAGAATAAAAGCTATTATTGTAAATGAATACGAAACTGTTAGGTTATTAACAAAAATAATAGTAGACGTAAATATCGAAAAACAAGTTAATTCTTTTGCATTGCCTGTTTTTGGACTAACATTAAAAGACACATATATACCAATAAACATTTGGCAAAGACATTCAGAAGAACTTACTACGGGAAAAGAAAAATGGGGGATTGTAGATCTTGCATACAAGAATCCACAGGGTGCTAAGGAGACTGGCAAAATAATGCTAGTTGATTTTAAAGATTTTTGTCCATACACTGTGGACTTAGATTCATTCAAAGAACTAAGAAATAAATTCACATTTGATGAATGGCTCTGCGTTTTGTTAGGTGCTATGGATTATAATCCTTTCAAATTCGAATCAAGAACAGATAAACTAACAATGATCAAGAGATTATTACCTTTCGTTGAGAAGCGAATAAATCTCATCGAACTTGCTCCTAAGAGCACAGGAAAATCCTATGTTTTTGGGAGATTAAGTAGATTTGGTTATTTAGTTAGTGGTGGTACAGTTTCACGTGCTAAGTTATTTTATGACAAACAAAAGAAATCACAAGGTTTAATTTTTAATTATGACTTTGTGAGCATCGATGAGGTGCAAACAATGACTACTACTGATATTGGAGATCTTAGAGCATCTTTCATGACCTATATGGAAGATGGTGTATACAGAGGTGACTCCTGGACTGGGACTTCAACAGCAGGCGTGGTTTTATTAGGTAATATTGATATTTCTCTCATGAATGCATCAGCTTGTCTTACTGAAAATTTACCTCCATTATTTAAAAGTAGTGGCGTGCTCGATCGTTTTCATGGGTTTATTGAGGGATGGAAAATTCCTAGAATGAATGACGACTTAAAAATTAATGGCTTTGCATTAAATACTGAATACTTGACACTTATGTTACATAAATTAAGGGATGATATTAGTTATCGATCCATAGTAGATTCCTTGATAGAATTACCAGAAGGCGCAGACACAAGAAATACAGAAGCTGTTAAAAGATTAGCCACAGGATTTTTAAAATTGTTATTTCCGAATGTTAAATCGATTGAGGACGTTAATATTGAACTATTTCGTCAATATTGTTTAGAACCTGCTTTTGAGATGCGACAAATAATATTCAATCAAATGGCGTTGATGGATCAAGAATTTAAAAGCAAAGAAATGCCAGTTTTAAATATTAAAGCACAGTATAAGAAAAATGCCAAATAAAGAAACTTATTGTTCGGTCTGTTATAAGACAAAACTATCTAAGAATGAAATAGCAGTATGTAAGAAGATATTAGGACGTAAGATCGTTAATTTTTTTTGCATGGAATGTTTTGCTGATTATTTGGAATTAACTGTTGAAGAATTGGAAATGAAAATTGAGGATTTTAAGAATCAAGGTTGCCAGTTGTTTAAATAATAATTATCAATTTAATATTTCGAATAAATAATTGGAGAATTACCATGCCAAACGATTACATTACTCAAAAAGCCGTGGCATCTGAACTAAATGAACTTTTAACAGATGGTAAAATCAATAAAATCAATTTTGATTCTGCCAATTTATTTATGTCAATTAGAGCAAAAGGTAACAATTATACTCTATTAACATCTGTTGATGTTTCTCAACCTGGTTTTTATATTAGTGACATAAAACCAGATCCATATTTGATTCCATCTGCGTTTTGTATGCTACTCAGAAAATATTTAACTAATTCTACAATTCAATCTATAGAGATGTTAAATAATGATAGAATAATGGCACTCACAGTAATTGCAAAAGATGAGTTAAGAGACAGTACAAAATATACATTAATAACGGAAATTATGGGAAGTGCATCTAACATGATTCTAGTTGATAATGAATTTAAAATAATAGATGCATATAAAAGAATATATGAGGAAAAGAACAATAGACAAGTTATTCCATTCACAAAATATATTTTTCCTGCAAAGAACAAGATTGCAATAGATGATAACTCTCTAGACTCAAAGATTCAATTAAATTTAATTCAATCTGCATCTGATTTGCTAAACCAAATTTCAGGAATATCTAAAGAAACTGCTACAGAAATAATAGAGCGAAGTAAAGACGTTGATTTAATAACTGTTCTTAAATTATTTTCAAATGTGTTCAATAGCAAAAGCTACTCGCCATCTTTATGCGAACAAAATGGTAATATAGTCAATTTTTTTATTATGCCATATATTAGTATATCTGGCAATTGGATTAAAACACCTAGTCTTAATCACGCAATCAATAAATACTACTTTGAAAAATATTTAATCGAAAAAAAACGAAAAGACTCAAAAGAAGTTAGTGTATTATTAAAGAGACATAAGACACAAATTGATAAAAAAATAAATGATGCTACTGATAAAGCTAATAAAGAGGATGAGCTCAATCAAACATTAAAGAGAGCAGAAATTTTGAAGTGTAATATCTTCAAATTAAAAGATCTTAAAACAAGGCTTCCTGCTCACATTAGTTGCTTTGATTATGATAACAATCAAGACATCGATTTAGTATTAGATCAAAAATTAAGTGCTAAAGAGAATGTGGAGATGTATTATAAGAAATACAACAAACTTAAAGGTGCAGTTTCATACGCAAAAAAAGAATTAATAGAATTACGAGTAAAGGCAGAGTATATTAATTCAATAGAGGTTGCAATTGAAAACAGCACAACTAGAGAAGAGTATTCTGAAATAAAAAAAGAAATTCAAGAGTTAATAGGTGTAAAATCTGTTAATAATAAAAAAAATCCTACAAAAAAAGATAAAAAAACCAAACCATACTCTACTATAATTGACGGATTTACAATATATATAGGTAAGAATAATTATCAGAATGACATGATAACTTTTGATATTGCGTCTAGTAGAGATTTATGGTTACATGTTAAGAATTATCACAGCGGGCATGGCATAATTTTGACAGATGGTCGTGCAGTACCAATTTCTATAATAACTAAAGTAGCCCAACATGTGGCATTTATGAGTAAAGCTAAAGATTCAGATAAGGTTGAAGTCGATTACACACTCAGAAAACATGTTAAGAAATTAGGAAAACCAGGACTTGTAACATACACAGATAATAAAACAATACAAGTAAAGCCTCTAGATTTTATAAATAACCTAACAATTATTAAATAAACTTAAATAATTCTTTAATGATATAATTAAATCACAGATCGTTTTTTATATTGTCTGTTTTATTACACCGATGTGAAAACAATGCTTTTAAATTTAAAGAGCTAATTACAGTTGCAAAGACTAACACAAGTGCGCCAATTATAAGAGTCCATTTAAAAGAATCATATCCGAAAATTAATGAAAATGATGTGGCGAATACAGCCTCAAAAGAATAAAGAAAAGATATTTTGTTTGCGGACATGTCATTTTGAATTTTGAACTGAGCAAAATAAGTTAGAGCTGTTGAGGTTATACCTAAGAACATTATTGCAATTATTACAGTTGGGTCAAACATTTCAAGTGTTACAGTATTAGTATTGTCAATATTAAAGACCATTACAATTAAAGATATCATAGCTACAGTCATAAATTGAATCATTGTAAAGTTTAAAGGATCGATTTGTCTCAAATTTGAATTTAGTGTAGCATTTTTTTCTACAACTATGAAGTGCAATGTAAATGATAACGCACAAAGAACAGAAAATAAGTCACCTATCATAAATGATCTATTATCAGAAAAAACATCAGAAACGATTAAAACTCCAATAAAAGCTAATATGCCAGAAACTAGAGGTTTGATTTTTAATCTACGACTTATTATCATACTTGCAATTGGTGTAAATATAATAAATAGATCTGTGTACAATCCATTCTTTGCTGGAGTTGTAGTTTCACCTGCAGTGGTTTGAAATGTATAAGAAAAAAACAATATAATGCCAGCTAAAATCCCACTTAATATTTCTGCTTTAGTAAAATTAGTTGAATATGATGTCTCATTAACTTTATTAAGTCTTGACTTAGTGATTTGAATAAACAATAAAAATAAATAGCCTATCGTAAAACGCAGGGTTATAATAACGAATGGTGAAAAACCAGCATCTATTAATATTTTCAATATAATAAAACTCATACCATAAATGGTACATTGCAATATAACATTAATATATGCAAATCTCAAGTTTCTCATATAAATCCTCTATATATGAATACAGATCTAAAAGACTATTATAATTATTTGTTGACTAAATATAATAGACAAATATTAATAGCTATCTGTAAATTCTTAATGTTTAGTGCAAAGTCTAATATCATTCAATATTAAGTAACTTGAAATAAATAAATTATTTATGTTTTAATTGTCAACATTCATAACATGTTGACAGATTAATTTTCTATAATTCATAAATAGTTATTTTTACTTGTAATTTTGAATTAAATAGCACTAATTTAAAACAAACAGGCTTTAAGTCTAAAAATTGTGTCGTAGAATTTATATAGCACTAATTGTTAGCGTCAGTACAATTGTTCTTTCAATAATAAGATTTTAGCATAATGTGTTCTATATAGCAAGTTAATCATTTGAGTTAATTAAAGTATTTATAATGTAATTAATGCTAAATTATTAAGTTGAATTTATGTAAAATTAAAATTCGTTATACTAGAATTCAAGTAAAGATAAGATAAGATAAGGAAATTAATTTAAATTATACATTAATAAAAGATATAATTAATTAATTAATCCGATTACTTCAAATCTAAAATATAATAATCGAGTCATGTAAAGATAAGAATGATCTATTATGTAAACACTTAACACATATGAAAACGTATTAGCTATTCCGTATTTAATAAAATTTATAGAGGTCACATGCTTATCAAATTAAATATGTAGTTGCTATTCATAAATTTAGATACACATTGAATAAAACATACTGTAAAGGCAAATGCCAATGGATTAACACCAATTAAATAAATTTGGTATGTAGTGTCTTAAACGCAAACAAGATGATAATATAAATTAACAATAAATTAAGAAATATGAGATAAATTAGAATACTATAATATTGAAATATACGTAATATAGAATACTATTAATTGATTATATAATTAAAATTAATAAAAAAAGCTGTATTTCGTCAAACTTGACTTATTCTATTTATTAATTAATAATATGATAACAATCAAATTACAAGATAAGTAAAAATTAACAAAAATATGAATTTTAATAAATTACTTTATTAATTATGAATTTTATGTTATAATGATAATATCCATATTACAAAGGTAATTTCTCATGTCGTTTTCTGATTTACTTAATTCTTTATCACAAAAATATAATGATAACACCACCATCCATAGTAGAGTCTTCGAAATACTGATCGCGTGGTATTTTAAAGCTAATCCAATATACAGTTCTGATATTAAGCATATTTGGTTATGGTCAAATTTTCCATATAAAAAGGAATTAACTGT
>JAIRMA010000062.1 GCA_031259085.1 Christensenellaceae bacterium | reverse complement strand
CCTAACCGATTCATTTTAGTACCATTAAGGAAAGGGAAATTTGTAATGCAACAAAAGAGAGTTTTGGATCAATCTCTTGTAGGAGATGATATAAGGGCTGAAATATCAGATGTTCTAAGGGCAAATGACAGGCTTTTATCAGCTTGCAATATCTATTATCCTGATAAAGACATTATTAGAAATGGTGGGATTGTTTAATAATAGATTGGATATGTAAATTGCATATCTAAATCAACTATGCAAATTTTGGAATTTACGAGCATTAGGATTTAGATAGCCGATCTATTGTTTTTTTGATTATGCCATTTATAGGGCTTATTTGTTCTTCTATATCAGCTTTAATATATTCTGTCTTTCCGTTTGAAATAACTAAAAACCCTATGGGGGTAGCTGAGACCCCACCACCCACAGTTGAGATTGGTTGATTAAACACTTCCCCATTTCCAGCACACTTCATGTCAAAAGCTCCGGTCACAAAACCAGCAGTAATTTTTTGTATTGGGATTACAGTAGTATTGCTAGTGACTATTGTTTCACCTACTATAATATCCTGTTTTAAAAAACCCTTCAACTTTTCAATTGTATCATTAATAACATTGTTTAAATATTCAAGTCCCATTATGTCCCTCCTTGATATTATGTGCAGTTTAATATAAATAAAACTACTTAAAAAAGTTTTTATATCATTTAAACTAATAAAATCATAGTAGCATTCATATATTTAAAGGAGTGTGGATTAATTTAATCAAGGGCTTATGGAAGAATATCTGAGAGATTTGCTAGGAACAACTATATTTGTTGAAGTGGTTAACTCAATAAATTTAAGAGAGTTGACCGAAATAAGATTAAGAGTATCAAGAAAAATTTGTATTAGGAGCAGAAACGAAAAGATAAAGCTTAAAATAGCAACTACAGAGAAAATAATAGATGAAATAATAGGAAAAGCAACTAAACATTCGCCATATGCATATAATGATGAGATGATTTCAGGTTATATAAAAACCACTCATGGAATTAGGATTGGGGTAGTCGGACGTTATGTATGCAGTAATGACAAGATATTAAGTATTAAACAAGTTACCTCACTAAACATAAGAGTGCCTCACGAAATTATTGGTGCGGGTCTAGAATTATCAAACATTTTATCAAATTTTGACAATACAATTATTGTTGCACCTCCAGGCGGTGGAAAGACTACCCTCATAAGGGACTTTGCCAGAGTTCTATCAAACACATATGATCTAGTTATAATTGATGAGCGTGATGAAATTACAGCTGGTGGGAAGTTCACATTTGGGGATTGTGTAGACATCGTATCTGGCGTTCAAAAAACTATGATAGGTGAGGCAATTATTAGATCAATGTCCCCAGAAATTGTTGTTATGGATGAGATCTATCTTGATAGAGATCTGGAAATGATTGAATATTTATCACGAGCTGGAATCTATATTCTGGCAGCGATCCATGGGAGTAGTAATGACAGAATCGTCAATAGACTTATTGACAAAACAGATGCATTTGCATATGCTGTCATTTTATCTAAGGTGCCACGGCCAGGAACGATAGAAAAAGTCTTGAGGTTTACCAAATGATCAAGTGGATGTTATGTGCTAGTATAATGTGTGCGTCGCTTATCATCGGCACAAAAATGGAAAGGCATTATATAAAGAGAGCTGCATATTTCAACATGTTTTTAGAGTTTGTCAGACATGCTGAGCGGGAGATTTTATTTCTCAAGGTTGACATACTTACAATCATAAATGAGTATATTAAAACTATGAATAATGCACCAATTGAGGTATTTAATGAGGCGCGTTCTTGTATAACTAAAGGCGAACAAGTTAAAATAAGTGTAGCATATTTAAACGAGAACGAGAGGTGCCAAACAGCGAATTTCTTTAATGGAATAAGCAAACTAACAAATGACCAGAACAAATATTTTAGGGTGCATGAGAATGAGTTACTAGAGAAAATAGATCTTGTAAATAAGCAGAAAAAAGAAAAAGGGGAGCTAGGTAAAAAGCTTTGTATCTTGGTAGGTATTGTGCTTGTTATAGTTATAATATGAAATGACATATGGAATAGAAATAATATTCAAAATTGCAGGCATTGGCATTTTAACTGCTGTTATTAATAATATATTGGAGAAAAGCGACAAAAAAGAGATTGCAACACTAGCTACAATCGCTGGATTACTCATTGTCCTGGCTCTGGTGGTTAATATGATATCTGGTTTGTTTTCTGAGCTCAAAATGATATTCAATCTATATTGATGATAATTAAAGTTGTAATAATTGGGATTATAGGTACAATAGTGGTTGGGATGCTAAAACAATTAAAACCTGAGCTTAGCATTTTAGCCACAATTGCAACTGGCATTGCTATATTAGTAATGGTTATTAATGAGCTGTCCATTATACATGAGAGTTTTTTGAAATTTAGCGAAAAAACCACAGGGAGCATCATTTTTCCTGCGTTAATGAAAGTTATTGGAATTGGATATTTGACAGAATATGCTTCGAGCATTTGTGACGATTATGGTAGTAATTCACTTTCAAAGAAAGTACAATTTGCAGGTAAGGTTGGTATATTGATAATAGCGCTACCAAATGTAATAGCTATAATGGATGCGATAGGGGCTATTTTAGAATGAAAAAACCCATGCTAATGGTTGCAATAATGATAGTTTTTTTAATAGTATTGTTTTTCAATACGTCTATAGCATACGCTCATTCTGATAGTGAATCTGAATTAAACGATGAGATTCAAAAGGAGTTGGATCAGATATTATTAAAAGGTGATTTTGAGAAATTCTTTGCCGAAATAGAAAATGAGCACAAATTTAATTTTGGAGGTAGTTTTAGAGAAGCCGTTGAAAAAATATTAAGAGGTGATGCTAGTGCTGTTAGTGAGTTCTTCAATGTAGTTTTACAAGCGATCAGTGGGAATATACCTACAGTAATATTTGATTTAAGCGTGATTTTAGTATTGGCATTATTATATAGTTTATCTAAAAACTTGAATAGCGGGTTTTTAAAGGCCAGCACGAATAATGTGATATATTATATAATATACTCATCAGTCATCGCTATATTGTGCATTATAGTAGTGAATTCCATAATTTTAGTCAAAAGAGTCATAAATATCATAGCACATTTAACAGAAATAGCATTTCCAATCTTGTTGACATTGTCAGTAGCAATTGGTGGTACAGCTACTGCTAGCAGTTATTCTAGTATAACACTGATTTTTAGTGAAGTTGTTTTAAAGGTCTCAGATAAAATAATAATGCCATTATATATTGCATCCACAGTTTTCACTTTTATTTCGTGTTTAACAAAAGGCATTAAGCTAAACAGGATTACAAATGGGATTGGTGCAGTTATGAAATGGATAATGGGTGGAATGTTTGGCCTTATTATTTCTGTTACTGCTGCACGTGGAATCGTAGGTGCCGCAATAGATGGAATTACAGTACGTACCGCTAAATTTGCAGTCTCTTCTTATGTGCCTATCATAGGAGGATATCTATCAGATGGATTTGATATCATAACAGCTAGTGCAGTGCTGTTAAAAAATTCAATAGGTCTTTGTGCTTTAATAGTATTGTTCCTGTCGATCGTAAAGCCAATCACAGAAATAATCATAACCTCACTGGCCTTAAAAATTGCAGCTGGAATAACTGAAACTATAGGTGCTGATGGGATTAGTGACGTATTACAAACTACTTCTAAAAACTTAGGTACGTTATCAGCTTTAATTCTTAGTTGTCTTTTTTGTGCATCCCTGATGATAATTGGGCTGATCAGTAGTTTTAATGGAGTGGTCTAAATATAGGGCGTAGTGCATGATGAATGAATGGCTTGTTGGAATTGCTGTAGCTGTCATGTCAGTTGTTTTAATAGACATCATAATAGCAGAAGGCGAAACTAAAAAGTATATTAAAGGTGTGGCATCACTATTTGTATTGGTTGCCGTATTAAGTCCATTATCGAATTTAAAGGGCGTTAAGTTTGATTTGACTAGTGTCATAACAGACAGCAGTAATACAATAATTGATACTAGTTATTTAACTTATATCAATGACGCGAGACGAAAAAGGGTAGAGGATAATATAAAAATATTATTGTCAGATGAGAATATTGTTTGCTCATATGTGCGTGTAGAGCTAAAAAGCCCCACAAATGAATTTGAAATTAGTGCTGTAGAGATAAGCATAACAAAATCTGTCATAAATAATAATGATGAGAATATTAATATTATTGAAGTAATGAAAGACAAAATAGCTGTAGCTATAAACATAGAAAAAGACATCATAAGAATATTCTATGATTTAGAGTAATTATGCTTTGGGGAGGTGCTAGATGAATGGATATTTTTAATTTTAAAAGAATAAAAGAGCTCCTAAAAAAAATTAAGACTGTAAAAAATATTGAGATCATAGTTGGTGTGATTATTATTGTGATAAGTATAATGATATATATAGGGGTTTCCAACAAGAGAGAAAATATTGATACAGAAATAAATGAAACCTCGAACACAAATGTAGTAAATAGTACAGATTTGGAGACGCGGCTTGCTAATATTTTGAGAGAGATTGAAGGTGCAGGTGATGTAAAGGTGATGATTACTTATAATGGATCACCTGAAATAATTACTGCTAACACTACAAACACGCATAATAATTCGACTATATCTAATGGAAGTGAGACAACATCTAGTACTCAGACTATATCACCTATTGTAGTTAACAGCAATGGGAAGTCACAGTTAATCATCATAAAAGAGATAATGCCAGATATAAAGGGGGTTATAGTTGTAGCGAAAGGCGCATCAAATATAAAAGTGCGTTTAGAACTTTTGAGGGCGGTACAGGCAATATTGGATCTAAATGCTAATATGATAGAAGTATTCACAATGAAATAATCGCAGTTGACATATTTAAGGAGGTGTTATGAAGGCGAATAAAAAGAAAATAATAATTTTGGTATCAATGGTAGTATTATTAGTTGCAACAGGCGTATTGAACTATTTAACAAACGTGAGGGTCCTAGATGCTGATGATGTTCAAACAACAGGCAGTGTCACACTTAACTTCTTTGAATCAACGAAGAAAAATAGAGAGTTATCTAGGACTGAGCAAATCGCAATATTGAACGAAATAATAGCAGTGAATGCCTCGACAGAGTCGGTTATTGAGGCAGAGGCAGAGAAGATTGCAATAGTGAATTCGATGCAAACAGAGCTTTTGTTAGAGAGCTTAATAATTGCAAAAGGCTTTGATGATGTAATTGTGGCAATTAGCCCAAAGCTTGTAAACATAGTTGTAAATAAAGCAGATATGACGATTGAGGAATCGGCAAAGATATTTGATATTGTAGTTAGTCAAACAGATTATGAGGCACACGAAATCCAAATAGTACCATACGCTTAAACAAAGAAAAAAATCTCAAAGTGGAATCGCCATTTAAGCGTCCACTTTGAGATTGAAAAAGATAAAAAACTGTTAAGCAACGTTTAGGATTCAGTGTCAGATGAGGATCCATTATTGTTCTCAGCTGTATTTTTATTATTATTTCTATATATCTCTAATGCTTCTGCTAGAGGTACTTCGTTACCATTGAAAATGGTTAGTTGCAACTCAATATCGGAATCACTTTTTGAATAGCTATACAAATTAGTATATGGATTAATGAAAGACAAATCGAATTCGATTGCAGATATATCAAGAGTTAAACCGTTTAATTTAGCTTCATTAGATATTGTCTGACGTAAAACCTCCTCAAACTCAATTTCTACTGTAACAGAAAAATTATCGAGTTGCCAGTACCGTATAAACCCATTATCATAAACCTCAGCTTTAATAGTTGGTTTTGTGCCTTGAGGATCAAATTTAACTCTTGCAATAGACCCATGTCCCACAGGAGATTGTAATCCATTTGCCTCATGTACAGATATCACAATATTTTCGAATTCTGCAACTGCAATATTGAAGAACTCAACAAATTCAGCCATTAGTTTATCAGGATCAGTGACAAACTCTAGAGTATATATACCATCTTTAAATACTTTTGTTGGCGTTCCTGTAAACATATCAGCCGTTACATTTTCCCAATCTATAAAATCGCTAAGGAATAAATATTTCTTAGCTTCTTCTATATAGTCTAGCGCAAACTCAATGTAAAGTTGATCTAATTTTTGAATTTTACCCTGACGCCGTATTTCCTCTTCTACTCTTGCAGTATAATAGTCCTTATTAAACTCAATTATTACCTGTCCAGTTGATTGATCGACATGTGAGTCATTGCCATATGCAGCAGTAAATTGTAAATAATCATCTTCTTGTCTATAGTAAGCTGCGCCGCCCTGCGGATTATCAAAAATAATCTCTTTAAGCTCTGCCATTGTGAGAGCAATGTCATTTTGTTGTAAAAGAAAATCAACAACTGGCACTAAAATTTCATTATCGAAGGCCTTCACAAGAGTTGAGTTCTCGGTATCAAAAGCAATATATCCGCTCAATATACCGATAGCCTCCCCTAATTTCTCATTCTCTATATCAGTATCATTATAAAGTAATTTTGCCTCAACATGAGTAACAAAATTTAAAATATTTCCAAAGATCCTTAATACTTCTCGAATAAAAACGCCTTCCGATCCTCCATAACTTGCGAATGACTTAGCAGCTATTTCCATTATCTTTTTTAGATCAACTTTAAAGTCGCCTTTCAAGAGCTTTGCTCTGTCTGGGAGTGATGTCCAATTTGCAATGCCAGTTTTTAATATTTCAAGGGCCGTCATTTCATCAGTAATAGGTGTATTAGCTATCAAGTCGGGACGCGTTGCATATGCCCCAAGACCTATATTTGTGAAGCTAAAGCCAGCAATTGTTCCAAAATATCCTTCAGTGGACTGTAAAGTGGATTGAGACACATTTACATTTTCAATGATCCCGTAATCTAATCCACACGTGCTACCAACAAATTTTGTGCCTGATACCTCGGTTGTTGTCATTATAATGTTTGATATAATGCCATGGTTTATTCCGACTAGAGCGCCTACGTTGTATATCCCACTTACTTTTGAATTTACCAATTTAAGGTTTTGGATTGTACCATAGTTAGTGCCTATAAGTCCCACGTTATCTAATTCTATAATTAAATTAAGGTTTTGGATTGTATGATTTGCACCATCAATAGTTGCCATCTCATTTAATGTTGGTATATAGCTAAAATTATTATCAAGGACAATGTTTTGCTGAAGAGTGTATTTTATGGATATTCTAGCCTCTGATAGCAATGCAATGTTTTGTAATTGTTTTTGATTAACAATCATATATTCGACAATGTTAGTTGTGCCGATAGTTGAAATATTGGAGCTGTCAAATAATTTAACGTCGAAGTAGTATGTAGAACCTTTCTTTTCGTAGATTGCTACATCATTATAGACCTGTGTGCAACCATACCTGGAAATAGTAACTGTAGTGTAATTTCCAGTTGTAAAATTCTCGATAAGTGTTGTGCCATCTGCTTCAAGCTGATAAGAAGCTTCTTTGCTGTTTTTATCGTCTGTGTTTTCTCCAAACACTATTGTAAAGGGGTCACTATCAGTCGCTGCTTCTGATACAATAATAATTGAAATATTTACAGCCTTACAGGACGTAAGGGTCAATATAGCTAAAAGCATCAAAGTAATTAGGACAAAAGATGCTATTAAATTTTTTTTAGTTAACATAATAACCTTTCTAAACACACAGCATATATATTTGTCAACAAATGACGATGCTGCTACTACTAGTTGAACAGAATTATTCGCATGTTCAAATTATACATAGTAATTATACCACGTTCTCCATATAGATTGCAACATACTTGAATGTTTAGAGCTACATGCTAAGCAAGAGTTAATTATCATAGTATGTTTTGGAAGTTTTAGATACTAATTTATTAATGCTAAAACACAAACCAATAATATAAAGGTTTAATAGATAATACAACATTTTGTATTTAGTTGTATAATTAGCCTTTAATCACATCCATCTAAATATCAACCACCTTTCATTGATATTGTTTTAATTGAGTCATCGAAAAAATCGTCATTATATTCTATAGTCAATTCAAGTTCCTTTTTAATATTCGTATAACTACCCCTAACCTTAGGATAATGATCAACAGTGGCCTCATCTTCTAGATAAATCTCAAATTTTCTATCATCTCTCCATACAAAAACGATATTAGCCATTTCACCTGTTTTTGTTTTAGCAGTACCTATACCGTTTAAAGAGAATGAGTCCCTGAAGTTTATATATAAAATGTCTTCTGAGTTTTTCCATTCAAAATAAAAGTATTGACTAGCATCAATTGTTTTTTCATCTACAGGTGTTCTAGTAAATACCAATCTATCAAATTCTTCGCCGAATAGTGTAATGTTCTCATTATTGGATTTAATGATATCATTTTCGAACGTGCAGTAAATCATTTCATTAGACTCAATCCCCAGTAGAGGATCTTCATTGAATAGCGATATGTAGAATTCGAGTCCCTTCGTAGCTGAAAAACCGAAAATACCTTTGCGATGCTTTCCATTAATAGTTATGTACCCAACACCTTCACTTGGTCTCTCAATAATCAAAAATTCAATTTTACCGCTAATGTCCGCATATTTAACATATTTAACACCAATATAGTCAAAAACTTGATACCGATATATACATGAATCTAAAAGAAAACAAAATACAAAAACAATAAAGATCCATATAAAACCATTTGCAATCCATGTTTTTCTCATAGAAAATTCACCCCACTATCCATCCTTTAATAAAGCCAGCTATACCTACTGGAGGATAATATATAAATTCGAATAGACTTTTAGTTCTAAAAACATCTTCAAAATCGCTAGTGGAATTATCAAAATCAATTAACGCGTCTTCTAATATTTTGTCATTGTCTAAAATCGAATTTGATGATAGTTTTTGAATAAATTTCAGACAAATTAAAGCTAGCGAAAGAATAAGAACAAATGCTTGACTGTTCATCAATTGAGAAATCGCTTTGATAAGAATGCAAACATAAAAACCCCTAGAATCGAGCGTATTGCTATTAATTATACATTAAAATGATATAAAAGGTCAATATAATTAATTTTCGGATAAAAGTATCTTTTAATTAGTTAATTATCAGAGTAAATCAACTTTAGAGGCTTAAATATATAAATGTTCCTATTTATTATTGATTGATACGAAATAATATGATATCATTTATACATGGAGAGATTAAAGCACCCACGTCCAGATATGACACGAAAGAATTTCCTATCATTGGATGGAGAATGGAAATATTGCGTAGGCGATTCAGATGTGCCTGCATATTATATTAACAATGAATTTGAGCAGACAGTAATTGTTCCAGATCCGCGGTGTTTTAATGATGCTAATTTTCTAGACAATTGCAATGACGTTTGGTATAAACGAACATTTCATGTAAACGAATTCCAAAGACAAGGGCGTGTATTTATCAATTTTTTAGGGGTTGGAGAGTCGGCTAATATATACATAAACGGAACCCCTTGCATGGCTCACATCGGCGAAAAATCCAATTTTTGTTTTGAGATATCCCAGGTTTTACTAGATGGACCTAATCAAATAGCTGTTAACGTTTTCAGGACCAAAAAAAATAGTCAACAGAATGATTCATCTAAAGTGTTTGGCTTATGGCGTTCCGTTTGGCTTGAATTTTGTAGTAATTCATTTCTTGCAGAAATAAATGCGGTAACGGCACAAGACGGATCCTCTATTTTTGTGGGTGGGATAGCTGTAGGAATCAAGGACAGCTATGCTATTAATATTGTAGTCTCGAATGAAAACAAGACGCTTGCATCATACAGGTATATTGCACGTGATAACTTCATGTTATCAATACCATTAAAAAACCAAATTGTGCCTTGGGCTCCTAATAATCCCAAAATATATGACCTTGAGATTTCACTCTTAAATGAAATGGGTGAGATAATTGATTTAATATACACTTATTTTTCTTATAGACCCATTCGAATTATTGGCAACCAATTATTTATTAGTGGACAAAAGACATTAATACGTGGAGTGAGAGTAGACAATGCGATTTTATCTAGTGAATATGATAATAAATGCAAACAGATACGCAGGATACTAGCCACTGCGCTTTCGATGGGATTTAACACAATTGTTTTACCGTATTATTGTATTGATCCTATTTTAAGGAGCTATGCTGATAGATTAGGAATAATGATTTTAGAGGAATTTAATCAGGATCCCACAATAATTGAGGATAAACAACTAACTGAGGAAATTGCAAAGGACATTAGCATATTAGTCTCTAAAGAAGCACGTTCTCCATCCATAATAATGCGTTCGATCTTTTCTAATTATCAAGGCGGTGGGGTCCTGTCCGATTACATGTATAGAGTTGCAAAAAATTCAGATCCATACACAATAATAACCTCTGGAGGTGGGCTTATTTATTCAACCGACATAATTGAATATCAAGGGCCATGTGACAGTGCGAAAAACTATATTGAGTTACTAATGAGTTCGGGGTTTCATTTCAAAAATGAAAAAGCAGAAAATAAATTTAGGCAACTAAATCCTACTCTTGCTAGAGTAGAAAAAATAGCACAGATTCCAAAACTCCTAAGCAACTTCAGTTGTGGCATTGTCCCAGCGCATGATGTGATGGGGGAATATGACTTTATAAAAAAATATTCTAACACTGTGATGGCAATTAACAAATTTGGTATTTTAGGATGGATTTATGATAGATTATATGATAATGATAAGTCATGCACAGGTTTTTTTAAATCAGACGGCATGCCAAAGTTAAGTAGGCTTGCCTCAGACACAATAAAACGACTAAATTTGAAACAATAAATAACCTTCACTGGAAAGATTTAGATGAAAACAAAGTTCAAAATATTATGTTCAAACACATCTGATTCAGCTATGAAATTAATCATAAAAGAGATGGAGTTAAAACGATATGAAGACCATAAAGAAAGGATCCTGACTAATCACGTATTTATAGTACCAAATCGGTTTACGATGTCTACTGAGCGTGACATATTTGAGACACTTAATTTAGAAGGAGCAGATGATATAACGATATGTTCATTTGCGCGTCTTGCAACAGTTTATTTGAGAAAAAAGGCGGCTAAACGCTGTCTAACCCGAGAGGGATCCGTATTAGTTCTTAAAAAAGTCATTGATAAATTAAAATCTAAATTGAAGCGCTATGGGCGCGCCGCTGATACTACTAATTTTGCAAAAGAGATGTTTGCGGTTATTAACGCGATCAGAAATTCAGGATATGAACCTGAAAAACTTTTGAGTGTAACAGAACAGGTCTCAAACACAATAGCACTAAAACTCCATGATATAGCATTATTATACTCAGGTTATCTAGAATCTCTAGAGGGAATGGATGATGCTGTAACAAAACTTGAACGATACAGAAATCTAATTAGCACTAGTGAAGATTTGAAGCTAACGCGTTTTTATGTTGCAGGGTTTGTGCATTTCACCTCAAAAGAAAAGAAAATTATTTCAGAATTAATTAAATATAGTAAAAGTTTAGCAGTAGCCTTAACGATTAAAACCGATGGAGATAATAAAGAGCTATATCCTAACGATTTAGCTAGTGAAATTGAAGGCATGGGTCAAATGCTTAATTTTGTGGCTGATATAAAGATTAAAAATATTGAAATAAAAGAACCTTTTTGCACAATAAACAAAGAATTATTTGCCTATAAAGGTGGCGTAGTGACTAGAAATCTTAGCAATAAGGATTCTGGCAGTGTAATTGTATATAAGGAAAATACTGTTTTTGATGAGGCTAACCGGATAGCGTGTGAAATCGCGTATTTAGTAAGACATCATGAGTATAGATATAAAGACATAGCAGTAATAAACTGCGACCCCACATTTATTGAGATTTTAACTAGTATTTTAAACAGATACAAGATCCCATATTTTGCTGATTTAAAATACCCTTTACAGGAGACCATATTATATAACTATTTAGTATCTGCATTGGAAGTTAAAGCTTTTAATTTAAGAGTTGATAAGGTTTTAAAATTAGTCAAATCCCCTATTTTTGGAATTGATCATGATTTGTGTTGTCAATTTGAAAACCATGTAATAAAATACAATATTAATTTCAATGCCTTTGAAAAGCCGTTTTTAGGAGATGATTCAATAAAACCTATAGAGCAGGTTAGATCTAAGCTAATAAGTGTTATTGGGAAAAATCTTGAGTCTACAAAGGCTACTGCTAAAGAATTTGTTCAGATTTGTAAAGGATTTATGTTAAAAGATGACTTTACAGAATTGTATGAAAAAGCAATATCTGAGATAGAAGGTGACATCAAATTAACTTTAGTTAACCTTAGAGCTCATGCAAAATTAAGCGAAATATTGACTGAGATAGAAGAACTACTCACTGATTTTTCTGCATCGTTTACATCCCACATCGACACTTTTAAAGCGATGGTCGCCGCTGTGCAACTCTCATTGATCCCACAATCGCTTGATAGTGTGTTTGTTGGAAACATACTAGAAAGTAGGTTTAATGGGTTAAAAGCTGTTTTTGTCACAGGCGCTGCTGCTAGTTTATTGCCATCCGAAAAAGGTTATTTCAGCATGATAACTGCTACTGATACTGACATATTAGCGGAAAACGACATAACAATATATCCAAATCCTGTACAGTTAATGAAGGAAGAAGAGTTTTTATTATTAGATATAATAGCAAGAGTCAAAGAGCGATTTTATATCGGATACGCTACTACACTCCCAAATGGTACGCTACTACGCCCATCAAATGCCTTTAAAGAAATTTGTAGGATTACGGGAGTTAAGCCCACAAGTTTAGAAGATAGATTTATGCCTGAGCAGGCTAAAACACGGGCTGAATTAGAGGATTGTGCTGTTAGTATGGAAAACACATATTTTCAGTTTTTAGCATCATTAGGTAGAGAGAATAGACTTGATGCATTGGCTCAACACAATAAAAACGTACTTCTCGCATCACTGAATGAAGAATTTAAGCAGAAAGTCAAACTAATCATGACTGTTGATAATGAACAGTACGTCCCAGATCCAGAATTCTTTTTTGGCAAGGCAATTACAAAAGAGATACAAACTGTTAGTGTATCACAGCTTGAGAGTTATTTTAGATGTCCGCATCTACATTATTTGAGGTATGGCGTCAAATTAAGGGAGCGTGAAACAGCGAGAATTGAGATAACTGATGTTGGAAACATTGTACACCGGGCATTAGAAAACTATTTCAAAGCCACAATGGGTAGATTAAGAGATGGCTCACTAGAAGGTCTTGATTTTTTAAAGAAAGTAGCGCATGAATCGACAGATGAGGCCATTGAGCGATTATTAAAAAAAGATAGTAATGCTGATGTTACTAAGAAAAACATAATATCTAGAATTAAAAAAGAATGCCTAAAGGCAATAGATGGAATGACTAGCAATATATTGAGATCAAAATACACTCCTTTATATATAGAAGCAGGGTTTGGAGAAAACCAAGATTTTCCTTACATTGTTATAACCGCAAAAGATTCAAACGTTTTTTATATGCGGGGTAAGATTGATAGGATAGATACATATAATGACAAGGCTGTAGTGATTGATTATAAAACAGGTAGTGTGATTGCTGATTTGAAAGATGTGTACTCAGGGTTAAAAATACAGCTGTTTACGTATTTAAATGCAATTGAGGCTAAAGGTTATTTGCCAGTTGCCGCTTTCTATATTCCTGTCAGAGATTCTTATCAGACAGATAAGGATGCTGATTACAATGTAATGGGACATGTAGTTAATTATGATAATATGTATAATGATTTTGATGAATCAGCATACTCGGCAGGGGATAGCGGTCGTCTCTCGAGTCCGAACTGGCCAGTTACTTTAAAATTTAGTAAAACCACAAAATCATTAGAACCTACTAGCAAAAAATATGTACTAAGTGAGGATGTGTTTAAGCATTGGATTAACTACACTAAAGATGTGGCATCTATTGCTTTAAATGAAATTGTAAATGGATATAATGCTAAAAGCCCATTAAAGGATAATATGATGGGAGGGCCTTGTGACAAATGTACTTTTATGAGAGTGTGTGGATCTGAAGGCGAAGATGGAGCTAGACAAACTCCTAAGGTACCCGCACAAATGTTTGAAAATAGTCAAGAACAACTAAATTAAAGTGGTGTAAAAATGGAATGGACTAATGAACAACAAAAAGTATTTCGCGAGGTTGATTCAAATCTTTTAGTGAGTGCCTCCGCAGGGTGCGGAAAGACTGCGGTAATGGTTGAGAGGATATTTAGGTATTTAGAAAATGGCGGATCAATTAAGAGACTAGTAATCATAACATTTACAAGAGCTGCTGCTAGTGAGATGAAAGAAAAACTAACTGATGTTATTTATTCAGCCATTAGAAATGGCTCGAAGAATACTGAGCACTTAAGCGCGCAAGTGAGGGAAATACCATTTGCATTAATAGGCACAATTGATGGGTTTTGCGCGGAAATTTACAGACGGCATTTTGAGGATTTAGGTGGTGATCCTAATTTTACTGTAGTTGAAGAAAAGGAGGCTTATACTCTATTTAATGAAGCGTGTGATGAAATTGTAACAAAAAGGCTAGAATCAGAGGACGAGAGATTTTTTTCGTTATTAGATAGTTTATCTGATAAGCGTAGTAATGATCTATTCAAATCTGTCATGAGAGACGTATATAATTTCTTAGCAGTACGCCCTGACCAATGTGAGTTCATAGAGAGAGTGAAAAAAATAGCGACAGAAGATCCTTCAAAATCCCCTACAGCAAATTTTGCGCTTACATATTTTAGGAAGAGAGCCGGGCATTTACGATCAGATCTAAAACAGATACAAGATTCGTTAACTATGGAAATCAGCAAAGTGTTTGATGAACAAAACAATTGCGCTACAGAGTGTGACAGATTATTAGGAACAATTGGGGTCACTACATGCGTCAAAGATATAACAAAGATAGCTTTAGAAAAGCCAACTAACATTAAGGCATGTGTTGCAAGCAAATTATTAAAACTAGACCAAGAGCATCAAGATTATTACGGGACAATTAGGGATTGGGGCTTAAGGGTCAAAGAGCTTTTAGAAGACATTAAGAAAATGTTTACTTATGCTGAGACCGAAGATAATTATGAGGAGTTTTTGAAAAGAGAAACAGAAGCCTCGTTAGAGCACTCACTGATAATAGAAATAGCCCTAGAGACATCTGAATTATATGCTGAGAAGAAAAAAGAAAAGGGGTATTTAGATTTCAATGACACAGAAAGATTTGCGCTTAAAATATTATCAGATGAGGCGCGGGCTAAAGCATTTGCATCTGACATTGATGCAGTATATTTAGATGAATATCAAGACACTAATTATTTGCAAGAAGCCATCATAAGACAGATAACGGAATATAATCTTTTCATGGTAGGTGATGTTAAACAATCGATATATGGGTTTAGACTAGCAGAACCTGAGATATTTTTAGACAAGAAAAAGTTGTTTGCAGAAAATCCAGATGAGGGACAAAACCTCTTATTAAACGGAAATTTTAGATCAGTAAAACCAATTTTGGATTTTGCAAATTTAATATTCGATGAAATTATGACATATGATTTTGGAGGGATTGATTATAAATATGAAGCTAGGCTTAAACCAAATCCAGAAGCGCCCACTCCAGACAAGAATTTTCCAGCCGTTAACATTAAATTTTTTATAAAAGACGACGAAATACCCCGTTCGTATCCTTCAATATATAGCGTAAAGGATGATTATCCTACTTTGGATGAATTAAAATATCCAGAAGGTGAATATATTGCTAAAGAGATATTAAAGGCAGTAGGGATAATGGAAATTTATGATAGGAAAATCAAGGCATTTAGAAAACTGAAATATAGCGATATTACAATCCTAGTTAGGAAAAAAGGCATTGAAGTTGAGCAAATCACATTGACACTCGAAAAATACCAGATACCTTTTAATGCTGGCGGTTTGACTGGGAAAAACACAGGTATTAAAGATGTGCAGCTCTTAATATCATATCTCAATGTGATAGACAATTATATGAACGATGTCCCTCTTTATGCAGTAATGTCCTCATACTTAGGAGGATTCACTCAAAAAGAGCTGGCACAATTTAGAAATGCACAATCAGTATCAGTTCAAAGTGACTCAAATGCGAAATTCTTTTGGTATACTGTGAAAAACTATATGGGCGCTTTCGATTTAATGGAGAAACGAGATCGGTTTTTTACACAACTTGAGCGCTTTAGAAAAATTGCACAAGTCACTAGTGTATCAAAACTCTTAGACATTATTATGGCAGAAACAGGATTTGACGGCTATTTAATTTCAAAAGGCGGAAAGGACCGAATTGGTGCCGTTAACTCATTTGTATATTCTGTAAAACTTACAGGGAGAGGCCGTGATATTAAAGATTTTTTGGCAATCTACGATCCTAACGGTGATGGCCAGAGTAATTTTGAAATTCCTACTAATGCTATGGGGGAGGACTGTGTGACATTTTATAGTGTACATAAAAGTAAGGGCCTTGAATTTCCGTTTGTATTCTTAGCAGCTTGTAACCAAAAAACCGACAGGACTTCGCTTGCAAAAAAAGATATTATTTTCGATGACAAATTAGGAATGGCATTTAAATGGAGAAACTCAGATACTAGGCGGAAAGGTGAAACATTATCATTCAGGGCTATCAAATTAAAAAAAGAAATTGCTGCTAAAGAGGAGCTCTCAAGGTTATTGTATGTAGGAATAACCCGTGCTGAGTCTAGATTATTAGTCACAGGTATGCAACCAGAGACAGTAAAAAATTATGTTGATGATTGCTCTAGTTTTGCTGAGCTGATTTGCTTTGCAGAACTCAAGAATAAAGAAATAATAACATTATATAGAGATGCCGATTTATCTTTACCTAAATCGGAAATTAATGCAGATGACGACGCTAGTAAACCAAAAGAAAATGTTGAAATAGTAGAGAGTATAAAAATTGTTAACGAATATAAATTCAACAGCTCAATTCATATAGCTAATAAATATTCAGTTAGTGCACTAAACACACAGGATGATTCAGATGACGATTCACAATATACTGCAAGCTTTGATCCTCAAACTGCTGAGGTTGGGATAGCTTATCATAGATATTTAGAGATTTGCGATTTTAGTTTGACGACTTGTGCTGATATTAGTCAAGCTATTAAAGAATTTGAAAAGACTAACAAGCTAATAAGGCCAGATTTATTGGATGCTAAAGTTTTAGAATCTGCATTATCAAATCCTATATTCAAAGAAGCAATAGACGGCAACACTTATCGTGAGAATCCGTTTATTTTGTTTGTTCCAGCCTGTGATATATTAGGCGGCGAGTGCAAAGATAGAATTCTGGTTCAGGGGACGTTTGATTTGTTCATAATGGGTAAAAGAAATGTGCTAATTGATTATAAAGTAACGAGTCAAACTGATGAAATTATCAGGCATAGATATGCGACACAAATGAGGATTTATGCACTAGCTATTAAAAAAATATATAATCTCAAGTTGGATGCAATACTTATTTTAGCAATCGGGAAAAATAAAAGTCGGCTTATAAAGTTTGACTTAGATGCAATCAGTAGTATTCCTCAAAAGGAATTAGTGCCTATCCCAAACTAAGTTAACACTTTAAAGGTCTCATCAAAATACAATTTTAATATTTCATCAAGATTATATTAAGATCATTAATCACTAACACTTAATGCACTCTAAATTGTGTAAAAAGTCTATAAAGAATGTCACTAATACAAACAGTATTTATAATAATAGACCAGTGTTTTTTTACAGATAAATCATTGTTTAAAATTGCACTCATGAAGTAATCCCTTAAAATTTTATCATTTATTTTCATGAGATAGTAAACAAAAAGTAAACTATATAAAAAATTCAAAATTTCTTATTAGAAATTTTATAAAGATTCTTGCTTTTTTCTTTAGTAGAGGTTATAATGAATGAGTGCATGCGAGCATGTAATATTTTCCATGGAGAGAATTATGGAGTTCTTGAAGAATTTAACTAAGTTGTTAAAAACGGATCTCGATTTTCTTGACCTTGGGCAAACATTTGGCCCAGCAATTTACCTCTGTTTAGCGGGTATCGTTGCAATCCTGATAGCTTTAGTTATTTCTGTGTTTGTTTCAAAGGGTTCCAATGGTGCTAAATTGACCAAACGTATAGCGAAGGTTACAAACAATATACGCAATGAAGTGCCAATTGACGAGAACAATATAAACGAATTCAATAAGAATTTCACTACTCTTCCAGAGTCCATTAAACGTGGCTGGAGTGGCTTTCTATCTATTCAAACTAAGTATCCCTCAGATTATATTAAAGAAAAGGATATAGTAGAGGATCCTGTTGAAAAAGCGACTGCTACATCATTCAAATCTTTTTTTATAGGTGCATCGGCTTTAATAGCTGTGATATTAGCTGTTCTATCTGTCGGGATACAGGCAGAGATATACGAGTGGAAATTTAATTTAAACAATATAGTATTTATTGCTTTAGAAACATTATTTGTCGTAGTACCTCTCTTGATTATAGCATTATTCTTTATTTTTAGAATAGACAAAATCGCTAATAAACAACAGAAGAAATTAAGTGATACAATCGAGGCTTTTTTATTAGCACTAGATAATTGCTTGATTCTTTATAGGGAAGAGCGTGATGAATTCTCAACAGAGAACATTGAAGAGATAGATGCTGCAATCGAAAAGTTACTAGGTGGAAAAGTTGAAGTCAGTGATGATGATGTTTCGACTGGTGTGGTAGATGAAACTAGCAGTAGTATCTTGGAGTTTGTACCATTAAAGCCAGAAAATGATGACGAGATAGTTGATTCAGTTGATGCTGTACTGTTATATGATGAAAGTGCAATGACTACTAAAGTTGTTGAGCAGACAGATGAACTGGATGATATTGAAGAAGCAGAACAAGTAGATGCAGAATTAAATGAGTATATAGAGGAACTCGTCACAGAGCCTATTGATTCTGTTGTTGATGACATACAGAATGAAGAGGAGTCTCAAGACACGATAGAGGAAGATGATTCAAAAGAAGAAGAGCCGTTAGCTGACGAAATTAGCGACGATTCTGAGACTGAAGTCATTGAGGACGCCGTTAAAGAAGAGCCGATATTGTCAACTGTTGAAAGCGTAGAGACTGACTCAGATGAGGAAGAAAGTGTCCTTGATGCAATCAAATTAGAAGAAGGCGAAGAGGATATTTCAACTGATTTAGTAGTATTAGTACAAGCAGTTGATGCCGCAGTTAGCGATCCGATCACCACAAAGGATGATCTAGAGGAGTTAACCTTAATATTAGATGATGCTCGGAGAAGTGGTATTTTTGAGAGAAAAGTAGAACAACTTATCTTTGATACCTGTTTTGAGATAGTAGCAGAAATTTATTTTAAGTACGATGCCTAAAGTGTATTAACTCCTTAAAGCCCGTTAATATGTAAATTTTGATTTAGTTGAAAAACACTAGTTATAAAATTCAAAAATTTTAAAGAGAGAGATGGATACAGACCCTTTAAGTAGATTAAAAAACTTTATAAACCGTATCAATAATACTACATCATAGTTTTGATGTGAGTGATAGTTTATCCACGCGTGATTTTAAGGATACGGATTGTCGTATCCTTTTCTAATGTAAAAGAAATCAACGCATTGTGGAGGAATTTATGATTCAGGTATTAGAAACTGACAAAGTCACAAACAAGACCAATGAGATAGGTGTAACTACTCTAGTTGACATTGATTTTAAAGACAAATGGATACATTTGACGAATCCTACAGATCGTGAGATCGAGTTAATAATGAGAGCTACTGGTGCACCTGAGGACATGCTAAAAGCTGCGCTAGATGATGAAGAAAGAGCGCGTATTGAGTCTGATGACGGATTTACTCTAACTTTATTTGACATCCCAGTGATTGAGGAAGAAAGCACGTATTTTTCATATAACACAATGCCATTAGGACACGTGTCTGGCAATGGTGCGTTAATAACCGTATGTTTAAAAGAAAATTCCATAATTCATACTTTTATGAATGGAAGAGTAAAGAATTGTGATATTTCAAATAAAGCACGATTCTTGTTTCAGTTACTTTATTCAAGCCATGTTAAATTTTTACAGTATTTAAGACAAATTGATAAGTCAAGTCAGCGCATTCAAACTGAACTGCACAAGTCTACAAAAAACAAAGAATTGATTCAGTTGTTGGATATTAAAAATTCATTAGTTTATTTTGCGACATCTCTTAGAGCTAATAATATAATACTAGACAGAGTATCAAAGTACATTAAAGAAATAAACGATGAGGATCAAGAGCTTTTAGAAGACGCAAAGATAGAAAATCGACAAGCGCTAGATATGTGTACAATCTATAGAGAAATTTTGTCTGGCACTGCTGAAACTTATGCTACTGTTATATCTAATAATCTCAATATCATTATGCGTGTTCTAACAAGTCTCACTGTTTTGATTTCCGTGCCAACATTAGTAGCATCATTTTGGGGCATGAACACAGGCGTACCATTCCAGGGAAAACAATGGGGGTTCTGGGTAGTTGTTGTTTTCTCAGCTATAGCTACAATCGTTAGCGGATATTTTCTGAAGAAAGCAAATGATATCTCACGGAAAAAATAATTATTATACCATTATGTAAAACATTAGTAAATAAAGAATTGATTACAAATTATCAAAACTCATCAAGCAGCAATTATATTGTTTGTGTTTCTTGCTAGAAATTACTAAATTATGATTAAATATATCAAAGTTTGTACATTTTAAAAACAATCGCAAATTTATTTTTTATTCAAACTCCAGTAAATTTTTGCGTATTTATGCACTAATGTTGACAAAACCCATCTAAAACCATTATAATATATACAAGTATAATATATACCTTTCAATAATACATAAAATCAATAATACATAAAAACGGAGGCACAAAACATGAAAAATAAAATTCTATTAGTGTTTCTAGCATTACTTATAATATCTGTAATGTTAGTCACAATAGTTGCATGTGGCGATAAGAAGAATCCCGATGGAGGTGGTAAAGAAACTCCACCAATAACGGATGGTCCAGTGTTAAAACTGGATAGAGCTATAGCTAGTCTTAAAGGTGGGTTACAAGGCGTCGTTAATTATTTAGGGACTACTGATTTCACTGAGATTCATGGCGAGATTACGCTTTATCTTGACATAACTGATATGATAGAGGCAGAAGTTACAATTAAAGGTAATTTCTCTGCTTCGGACGAGTCTAAAAATAATGGTCTATTAGATGTTAAAATTGAACAAAACGGAACACTGAGCTCTATATTTACGATTTATATAGCTGGTGACGTCATTTACATTGGCGAGGCATTAACTCAAGAAGATTTTGGTTGGATTAAATTCGAACAATTCAAGGATGCTAAGATATTATCTCACTATTTTGCAAAATTACCAGGAATAATCACTAATGGACTAAATGAAGAATTTATTAATGATGTTTCTGATATCCTAAACTACTTGAATTTGCTAGCTCAATTTGAGGAGTATTTCAGTGTCGAATCCGCAGATTATGAAACTGAATTAAACATAAACTTTACTCAAGAAATTACATTTTTAACTGATGAATTATTAACAGGGATAACAGGTTTGTTGAGCGCGTTCGGTCTTAATTTAAATGAAACTTTGACGTCTCTCGCAACCACTCTGGGCTTTGATCCTACACCAATTCTTGATATTGTGGTTGGTGCAATTTTAAATGAGACATTAACAAACATTTTGGCTGGCGAACTTCCTGATAATTATGGTGCCATTGCCCCAACAATTAAACTTAGTTCAACAGTCCAAAATAACATGATATCAGATCTTGGAATTTATTTTAATAATCCTACTTTATCAATACTTGATCAGGATCCAATAAATTTTGAATTATCAGCTGGTATCAGAGGTCTTAGTATTACTGATACCGCAGAGACAATTTCTACTCCATCTGGTTTAAATATTAATTCTGTTAATAGTGCATATGTTGAGATTAATGCAAAGGTGAATATACCTAATCTAAATAATGGAACAGAGGTCGATTTAACTATTCTTGTTAATCCAGCAATTAAAGTGCAATGGACCGATGAGGAAAAGAATGCTGTAGAAGTAGACTTTACAGGTGCTGAGGCATGGGCCCATGGTGTTATAACCGAAGATTCACAAACATATAACATATACGGACAATATGTATATAATCAGACACTACAACAACACGTTCTAGCATTTGATTTAACAGGACTTGAAGGCTTTATTGAGGGTGAATATGAAGCCTTAACCAGTCCATATTATTACTTGGGTCTTGATTTGGAATCATTATTTACATCATCTGATGATTCTGAGCCCTTGCCCAATGTGCCTCAAGAAATTCCTTCAGGAGAAGTACCTTCAGAAGACCCATTAAACGCTGATGAAGGCAATGGCGATGGTGATGGTGATGAAGAGGTAGATCCTCTAAGTGACTTTGATGAATTACTCGACCTCATTAGTAAAATGTTAGACGGAGATTCAATTGAAATACCAGCGCTTCTGTTTGCCGCAATAGACGTTATCACTGGTAATATTATACCTGCCTTTGACAGCATTAAAGCAATTTTAGATACAACAGTAACTAATACGATATCAGTTAACTTAGAGGATATCCAGAATCTGTTAGATACCAATGCTGACATGGCTTTCTTAAAAGATAGTATATATATTGGCGAATACATTGATGATTTCATTGATGATCCTGTACAAGTCTTACTTGATGCAATTAATGGAGAAGAAGGTGAACTCACTAGAAATGACCTCTATAATGTATTAGCTGATGTTACTGGTTTAGAAGCCTTTAAGGATTATGATGAAAAGGACGAAGATGGCCAAAAAGCTGTTGATTTAATGATTTCCAAACTTGCACTAAGTGCCATATTTATTCGTCCAAAAACTGTAAGTGATGGTGGAATTGGGTTTGGATTAGCTCTTTATCTTAATCCAATAGACTCTGCCGGTAGTAAAACTGATCTTGTTAGCATCTCATTCACAATCGACATTAAAGGCGATCGTTCATATGCAGCAGCTGCCGCCGCACATGGAAAAGGCACAGCCGAGTTAGATGCTACTGCTAGTGATTTATCTGGCTACTTAGAATTAACTGACGACGAAGAGAGTGAATATGATAATAATCTAATTGATTTCATAATAGCACTTTTCGAAAAATATGTAGTAGCTACAGAGGTAATTGAAGAATAAAATACAGTTATGTATTTCGAATTAATGATTCGGGATCCTATATTTAAAATTATCAATAGAGGCCCTCTTAAAAGAAGGCCTCTATTTTTATAAAGAATTAACCCTTATATTCTTGCGTTATAATTAAAACTTAAAATTAGAGCGATAATAAATTTACAAAGGCTTATTCAAAACGATACACAAGCCTTTTATTAGGATTATGAATGCGTTAAATTTAGATAACTAGTTAGGATAAAAAATACTAAAATTCTATGTTAATTGAGACTTTAATAAGAGCTTACTCTTGACAAAATGGTGCATTTTGTAGTATTATATAACATGTATAATTTTATACAGATTGCTTAATATACGCGCGCGTAGGTTAAGGGATGGGGTTAATATTAGATGTGTCTCGATTGAGACGTTAGAGGAAAAGTGATGTCAAGACAAATAAAGATTTGCAAAACTGCTGTGATCATAGCGATTGCATTACTGGCTATTATACTAGTTGCTTGCACCCCATATGACTCAGAGATTCTAAATCCCTATAAAGTTGATCATACGAGTACTGCTAATATTGATTACAAATATCCAGAGCATAGTGAAGAACATAAGAACAGCGTCGTAGATCGGGCTACTAACTCAATGGACGCACTGTTAGCACATTTAGATTCTGACATTACTGCAGATACAGGCTATTATATGGGGGCAGACATCACAATTAATACTGACGATGCTATCCCATCTGAGCGTTCTGCATTCAGAATGAAACTGAGAGCTAATTTATATACATATCCATACGAGCTTAAAGACGAAAACGGAGACAAAATATTAGGTGATGACGGATTGCCTTTAGTCGATCCAGAGGCCCTTGCCAGACATAATGAATTAATTAAATATAATGACATAATAATTGAATGGTTTGATGCTATGAGCAATCAAATGCTAATTGGATTCTACTTTGATGGTATTAATCCAAATGCAGCTGATAGTGGGAATCATTTATATTTGAATCTCTTAGGGTCAAAGCGCATATTTTTGGACTTTGGCGATTCTGTTATGTATCAGCAATTAGTTCGATTAATAACACATTTTGATTTAAATACAATAGTAAGTGGCACATCAGAAGAGGATGATCCTGGTTATGTTAGCATGTTTAACCAGTTGTTAAAAACGGCTATTACAACCAACTACAATGAGGAATTGAATGACGACGTATCATCTCTGTTTTTCTATAATGTCAATTTAGACGCGATAAGATCAACCGTAACATCAGAAGTCCAAGACTTCTTTGCTCCATTTAAGGATAGATTTGATCCGTTAACTAACAAATATTTAGGTTTTAAATTTAGCACACTAGGCACTATGTCTTTTGAATCAATTACATCAAACATGCAATTCTTAATTACTAAGCCATCAAAAGACATGGATGAGATGTTAACAGGGATTGTTTTAGATGTCAGCGGTAATGCATCAGTCTTAAAAAGCAACGGATATGAGTCTGTCCCATATACCGCTCAATTTGATATTGATTATGCACTGCGCATCTCAACAGACATTGTTATTGATAAAACAGATTATGTGGTATACAGCTATGGATCATATGAATTCGTGGGGGATTTATGGATCCCAATGATGAATCTGGAGATGGACGCATTAATCAGAACTGATATAAATGAATACGACCCAGAGAAAGGTTTAACTAATGCTACAAACAGAGTTTGGGCAGAGTTTTATGATCAAAGCAACCAAAACGTGCTCATAGGCTTGTATTACAAAGATGAGCTAGTTTACATGAACATAAAAGAATTAATGGATATGTACGGGGGGGGTATTCAGCTAGGGGATTTGGGATTTCCACAGGCATATAAGGATGGTATAGATTTAGCCGATCTGTTATCGATGTTGTTTGATGTGATAGACGAGTATATAGTACTAGCAGTTGATGCTATGCTTAAGCCTTCTGATCCTGAGGCAGAAGATTCGTTTGCAATAATTACGGAAGCGATAACTGACAATATGGTCTCAACGATGAAGGATCCTGCAATCCCAGAGTCTAGAAATACCATGAAAATCAAGCTTGACATTGCCTTGATTAGGATCATATTGCGAGAGGTTTATGGGACAACGTATACAAATGAGTTAATAATAAACCTATTGCTTGAGCTCATTGGTGTTGATCTTTCTGAAATGGCATTGATATTAGGTCTTGATGTAAATACACTGCTTGATACACTATATATTGACGTGACGTACGATGTTGATGAATATACAATAAAAATTGAAGTGAGAATGTTAGCAGAAGTAGGGCAAGAGGAAGAGGGTAATCTGATTCTCAGGTTAAACCTCACACCTACTCATATCGGCGAGGATGTCATTATTAGCTTCCCTCAGCTTGAGAATTATAAGCCACTACAGCAAATCCAAACATACAGTGCAGTTATTGAAGGTCAGATAATATTTGCAAAACAAGATTCTGTGGATTTATCAGATATATTTGGGGCAATGATTGGTGATTTAAGTGGTAAAAACACACCCTATATATTGCCAAACGAGGCAGGAATTTATTTCACACTACAGTACGACCTGTACATAAGGGATCAAATTTTAGAAGGTAATCGATGGACTAGGGCTGGGCGGAGTGCAATTGCCGCCGAAATCTATATTTATGATGCGAATGGGCAACGGATTGATTTAGCTAGAATCTATGCTAATGACGTAGTGTTTGACAGCGCTGCGCCAATCGATGAGTTCGGATATATGTGGATAGAATTACTCTGTATTGAGGGTATGCCTAAGATAAAAGTAAGGGAAGATCTGTTCATAGAATCTTTATACCAAATACTAGGAGGGGAGGCTGACGATTCTGAGGGGGTAATTGTAAGCCCTACCACAATAATTCAGGCGTTAATGGAGGATTCATGGCCCGTCTTTGAACCTGAAGTGATAAGGCTCACTACTTCTAACCAGATGTTTAAGAATCTCTTTGGCGTGGATGAGCTGATTGCTGATATAACTTTGCAAGTAGGGTTCAAGCAAAGAGTTAAGAATATTGACGAATTAGAAAGCGGATTTGCAATGTATAGTGTCGGAGGGCTTCTAAGTCTTTCTGGTGATACAATGTATGATGTTGAATTGCACCAAACGATTGAGGTAACATTTGATTTTGGCAATCGCATAGAGGTTAAGGATTTTATAATTGACTATGATCCTGTTTCTATAACTGTACCAGCTACTGACGGGAATTTTTACCCTGCAACTAATGGCCAATTCATGGGTGTTATGCGTGCATATAGAGTCACTATTAGCGACAAGTCCACAATAACTTCTCTAGAAATCAAGCATATTGTAGCTGAGCCGATCGGAGACGGATTCTCAACGTCTGTTAATGCATATTATGGATTAGACATGACTAAAACCTATTATACAGTTTACCAGGAGTTCTATGCATACTATCTGACAGATTATGGCTATTATGTCATGGACGAATCTGGTTGGGGTTACAAGGTTATATTCGATGCTAAAAACAATGCTTACATAGTAGATTTAGGAACGAATACAAAATATGATGAGGCAGTTCGCCGATTGTCAGAGTATGATGCTGCTATGTACCCAGTTGTTTTCCCAGATGCAAAAACGATTCTTGGTCGCTTAATGCCTCCAAATACAACCACAGAGGAGCTTGAGGCTATAGATCCATATGCAATATACGATGCTGCTACATATGCTATTTTTCCAAGAACATTTACCGATTCATCTCAAAATTTGTACACTTATATTTTAGATCCGACAATGTATGGATATTATAGAGTCCAAACTTCACTTAGCACTGGTTACATCCTCTACGATTCATTGAACGATATTTATATAGCAGTTAATGATGCTGATGCTTCACTAATTAAAACTGTTATACCATCGAGGTCTGAGGAAAACCCAAATGATCCCACTACACCATATGTAATACCTCCTACTATAATATCTTTGAAGGCTATATTAACAATCAGTAATATGAGCATTGAAGCGACATGGGATATTATAAATCGTTATTATGTTATAACTAAAGTAGGACAAAATACTGTTACATTCGATCTGATATATGACATATATCTAGATCGTAAATTGTTTTATGTAAAAGATAATGATGATAGAGTGAACGCTTTAAACCTCGGAATAACAGCCACTATTCTGACAACAATTGAATGGAACAAGTTAGATAAGGATGCAACTAAGTGGAACCAAATAACTTGGAATCAAGCAGAGCATGTAAAGGGAATTAATTATCATGTTCCAAATTGGGAGTCTATTACTATACAGGGCGGTTTATTTTATGTAGAAGTTATTGTTGGCAAAGGTATGATGGCTACATATAGCGAATTGATAACCATGCTAGTCACAAATCGTGAGGTTGTTTCCACTAAACAAATTAACGTGAATGTTGATGATGAAACTATTGAAGGTGATGATAAGAGTTATAAGGTGCGTGCTCCTGTTGTAGCAAGCCTAGAAATTGATCCATATGTGTATATCATAGCTAAGGCTGATTATAATAATAATGTCGTGACAGCGCAAAAACAAGGTCAAGACGTCGACATTATGAAAAATTTTGTGGAATGGTTCTTCTATAAATTCCCAATACAAATTCAGTTTACTCAAATATACGAGGGTGATTATGATGTATATAATACAGCCCCCTTGAATCAGTCATTTAGGTGGAGGTTTGAATATCAAGACGAGTCATCCACATATTCTGAATTAAACATAAGCAATCATTACACTCAAGTGGTGTCTACATATGTAGTAATGGAATTTGAAGAGCAGTTAATGGCTCTTGAGTTAAAGATACTCCCGAGAATTTATGACCATGTTATGTTTGATGGCGAAACTCTACCAAACACATATACTGTTGACGCGCTACAAGAAGCAACGTACACTATCCCAAATTATCCTACAATCTACTTTAAAGATGATAATGGAGAAACCTACACCCTTAATTTTGGAGCATTAACTGATTCTGAAAAGAGTAGTATATTAAAAGATTATACGCTTTCTCCACAATTTGATATTAATGGTAGTATAATATTTCAAATTCCTCCAGAACAAGACGCGTTTTATCGAGTAAGTGAGTTTGTGATCAATTGGTCAAATCCAAAAGCTACAAACGTGACTGTTACAGGCAATACTGGGGCATTTGGTGATGGACGCTATGAAACTACAGCCTTTATTGACATTAGAAGTCATGTGGCCCCAGATCCCAATATAGAAATCCCAGGTCGATTTGATCCAGGATTCCCAGAAGACTGGTATAAATCAATAATAATCACAATTGAAGTTGATGTTCCAAATAAAGTTATTTCTATTAGAAATGTTCATAGTACGTTAGTTTATAATGTCTCGCTAGATGGAGCCGATGAATATATTGATGACTTTGGAATACTGACTTTAGATCCATATAATTACCAGGATAAATATGCAAAACTTCCAACGGAGATAACTGTTTTCTTTGATAGGCCGGATGGTAATTATGATCCTATAAAATACAAAGTAGCATGGTCACTTTTGGATACTGGCGGGTCGGATAATGCTAACACTAATATCACTATTGATTCAAATGGAAATCTAGTGATCAAACCCTCAAAAGATGGCGATTATCGATTTATAAAGGCTACTATTGGTGATATAGCGACAATTGAAATAACTGCGTGTATTGAAGTTAAAACTGGAGCTATTACTAGCTATGCGTTTTATGATGAAGATGATAATCTTTTAGTAGGGAAAACTACAGGGTCTAGCTCCTCATTTAATCCAGACGACGCAGATGGTACTGATTATATATACAATGTAGATACATTTGTGAGATTTAAATTACCAAAATATGTAGTTTTCTATTTTGGTGCAGAAACTAGGACATATCAAGTCGTTGAGTACATAACAGATGGAATGGAGGATACTACTAATTTTGGTGATTATGTTAATTACGGGGGGTACTGGAAGTATTTTAGTGGGAATTACACTGATTATGAGGACGCAAAAATAGTGTTAGGGTGTGATATTTCAGCTGACACAGATCAAGGACAAATCCTACTCCTTAATTCTACCAGTACTGAAATTACTACTGATTTTATTAGATTAAATGTAAAGGTTAAAAATCATACTGATCAAACTGCTAACGCTGTAACGAATATTGAGCTAACTAATTGGGCCAGCGATGAAGGTGAGGCAGCGTACACCTCTGAATTCAAGGTTGAAAACAATCAATTAAATATCACACTGACAATCACTGGTTTAACTTTTGAAGCTGATGCTAATGTTTATCAATATTTTGTTAATCTATTAAGTTATATAAAACTAACATTAAACAAAGAGAATGATCAAGAGCAGATCATTACAGATGCCTTGCACACATATACTTTGACAAAATACTTACAATATTACGAAATCATTCGAATGTTTGATACTAAAAAAATTGCGACCACTAATGGATTGACTTTTAATATTTATTTAGGGACTGGACCTGGGGCTCAAAATTGCGTAGTGGTGATAAAAAATTGTATTTTAATGAACAAATTGACAGGTGGAATAACCTATGACTATGACGGAGAGAATAATCCTGTAGAAATTCAGCCATATGATCTTGATACTTCGTTGCCGATATATGGAGAAGATAAACCATATGTTTTTGCGGAGCACCTAAAATTAAAGTTGGAATTTACAAATGCAGCTAATGAGACTACTCGCGGGACTTATGATGCGCCAACAACATGGTATGTTGAGAGTATTGAAGGGATGGATGTAGATTCTCGCGGAGCATACACCGAGTTAACATGGGATATTTTGTCAGTTGGGGGAAAAGCTACTTTATCTGCTATGTTAAGCGATGGGTCGCGTGTTTATCGCACTTTTAGTATAATCGGGCTTACAATAGTTCAATTTTATTATAACGAGCATGAATATTTTAATATTGATAAATACCAAAGCTCAGATACCAACCATACAGGCGGATTAGTAACAATACAAACTATTTATGCTGTATCTGATAAGATATTTACTCTGAATGAAGATGATCTGCCTAGCTCAGTATACACTCAAGATGATATATTAGTGTACGTACCATCCTGGGATATTAAATTTGATATAGAAGCCTTAATGAAGAAATACAGCGCTACAGATTATTACGAATTAGATATTAAGGAAAGTTATCATGAAGTGATGGCAACAGCTACCGTATTAGGGACTGAGATCACATTGTATGTTGTAATGTACCCATCATATTTAGATAAGATAACGTATATAGGTTCAGGAAATACATCTTATACATCAACAACAGTGGGTGAAACTTTAGTAATAAGTTTTCATCAATATAAAATGAGCGATTATGCTGGTCTATTAATTATGCCAGAATCATTAGTACTAACATTTCTAAACGAAGTTACTTATACATTGATAGATCCGCAGATTTTAACAGCACTAGAACAACCACAGTCTGCGATCCCATATACTTATAGAGGGCATTCTCTAGAAAACTACAACAATAATGCTGTAACAGCATATTTGCATCTCCCATTTAATCAGACAAAAGCAATTGGATTTCAATTTGTTGATTTAACGGTTAAAAATATAACCATAAACAATATTACAATTGATGGGGTAGATTTGCTTAGCATGGATCCCTATGATGAGGAGAATCGTGAAATACCTGTTGAAGTAACCGTGAATTTTGATGCAGGAGACAATTATAGTTATAATTACATTGTTCCATTATGGGTATTAGTTGATGGGTATCCTGCTTTTGAGCTAATGTATGATACATACAGGAGACTACTAAAAGATAGGGAAGAAGGAGACCAGAAATTTAAATTTGAAGGACAATTAGCGGCTCCAGGTCTTGAAAATCAGGTCTTAACATTAGATGTAACCGTCAGAGATGCTGTAGTAGACGAATGGGTAATTAAATCTTCATATGTGAATGCATCTGGGTCTAGACAAGAAACTGAGACTAGCGAAACAGCGACAGGAAATAGTAGTCCTAATTCATACTATCATTTTGATGATATCTTTGTTGAGAAGGTTAGTGACTTGCCCAAAAGGCTACTTAACATTAAGCTTTCTGGTGAAAATACCAATGGTGTTAAATTAGATGAAGTTGATATTATCTGGGAGTTAGAAGATTCTGCCATTGTGGCTTCTGGGCAAGCTGGTGATGGGCGAATCATAGTGGGGTATATAGGTAGCAAGGAATATGGACAGCCAATTAGAATCCGAATTTTTGTAACAGCCTGGTCGTTTTTAGATATAAGGAAAGAAATTTCTCAAGGTGAATATCAAATTATGGATACTACTAAGATGTTTGTGTTCTCGATGATAGATGATAAATCAACAATTAATTCTTTCCAATTAGTTTTATCTAAAACAAATCCAGTGTCAGCAGGTATAAATACTACTAGTCCATTCCACGATATTAAGACTATAATATTCTACCCGTCAGAGTTAGCAACTGCAGAGCAAATGTATAGGATAATATGGGATCAAAACGCAACGAATCTATTAATACAATCACCAGAGAGTGAAATCTCTGCAGTTGTATCGCTTGGTGGTGCTAATGGACACAGTAAGCTTGTAATTACAGGTAATATAAAATACAGATATGACACGCCTACAATAACGGAACTTGAGTTTAAAATGTTTGATGAATATAAAGGAAGAGGTTCATCTGGTAATGCAATGTATGTTGTTAATCCATTAGCGCCAGTATTTGGGACGGAGGCTAAAGCCTATGGGATTAAGGGCGATGACGTAGGGGTTGATCTTGGCGAAGTTATTATTAAATGGCCATCTGAAGTGACAGAGAGTCCCACAAGAGGCGAAATTCTAGATCAGTATTTAAATGGTGGGGTGCGCATAATTAAAGTAAGAGTTAATTTAACAGTAAGTGAGAAAACAATATCTCGTGATTTTAACGTAGCTGTAGTTTTTCTTGACATGTCGCCTGATGTACAACTCGAGGTGATCGCATCAGCTAGTGATATTTTAGGCTCTGTCACGAAGTTTAAAATACGACTTGATTATGATGATGCTACATATAGTGGGGTTGTAAACCCATATAGAGATTTATATTCTGAAGTAAAAGCAATGTTAAACTATGGCGTCGAGAAGTTGCTAAATATTCAAGATCCTTCTCAAGAAACTTACGAAATAGAGATATCTGACGTAAAATGGGATAGTGCTTATGTTAATGACAATGGTGAATTAAAGAATTATAGTAATATTAAAGAAGCAATATATGTTTATGTTATGGCATGTCGGATTGATGGGCGCATGTACAATTACTGTAGTTATTACTTTTCTGTAAAAGTAATCAGCCAATAACATACTAACCTTTGGTTATTTATACATCAAATAAATACGCTAAGCTAGCGGAAATTACGCCACAGGACAATAAACCCTACACCAAAGGCCGAAAGCTTAAGGTGCGGTTTTTTGAATGAATGTGGAATCAGGCGGCAAATCTATCAGTATAGATTTGTAGAAATCTAAAAGGCAGTAACTTATGAAGCGATTGTTCGGGAAAATTTTAATAATTCTTTTGTTAGTGATGTTTTCTGTCGTGCTGTTTTCATGCGCAGATGACAATGATTTAACTACAACGAATCCAGATAACAATCAAGGCAACACGAGAGATCCAATTGATGCTGACGAATTAGCCACGACAATACGTAATGGCCTAATTACTACGGCTAATAACATAGAAAGTACTAATAAACGGCACGTGCGTTCTGAATACGAGATAATATTAAACACAATCAATGTAACTGTTGTATATGAGGCAAATTATGATGACGTGCAAAATGAAAATAGCGAAATATTATTAAAAGTATACAACAATTACGAAGCAAAAAATACTTCATTCTTTTATTATAAAGATGGCAAGTTATATTATGAATTTGCAGGGAACAAAAATTATGTACCCGACTTTAATTATTCAGGCACATTCCAGATTTTTTATAATTTTATACGCCTATTTGATATAGGGAGTTATTTGTTCGGAAATCCAGATATCTTTGAATCAAATGATGAGTTTATCAAAGAAGAGGATGATACAGGTCTTGATTCGTTTTCTAATTATGTCAAAGCCATTATAACTAGTGCTGAGCCAGATAGCTTAGCAATGTATGGAACTACTGATGAGCATAAGAATATACGAATTCAGAATGTATCACTAGATAAAATAAAAGAACCAGTCAACGATTTTTTGACGAGCTATGTTAAAGGATATATAGGTACTAAGATTGATGTCATTAGTCTTGTGCTTTTGGGGTTTAAAGCTAGTGATTTAGGAAACGTGGGTATCGGTATAATCAACGCTAACACATTAGAATTTGCAATTAGAAATAACGCTATAACAGACATTAATATTATTTTAGATGGGGTGTTAACTGATAATATAAACTCATTTAAAATTAGTGTACAATATTCAATGTCTAACAGTACTGATGCAATTATATTAGATCCTGCTGACGATCCTGCTACTAACGCTATACTAACAGGTGCTAGTGAAGATAATGACGGATATTGGTTAACGAATGCTGGAGAGTATCACTATAAAGGCACACTATATGTTGATATCTTAGACGAGACATTTGATGCTGAGTTTTTAGCAAAACTTAGCTTTGGTAATAATCTAGACAACGAATTTTTATTAGACATTCGAAAAAAGACAATCAACACAGACCCTAATATTGGTACTGTATTAAACAAGGAAATGGCATCCATTTACTATAACTACTTAGATGATGAACTGTTATATATTAGTCTTGAAGGGTTTATTCAGGATTATTTAGGCGGAGGAATTGCATTAACCGAAATGGGTTTTCCAAAAGCTAAATTAAGTGGGTTTAATTTAACAAAAGAACTCGGATATTATTTAACTGTCATTTTGGAACAATTGTCATATAATATAACACTAGGCGACATACTAGGAGCAATAGGCGGGGTTGAAGAAATAACAGAACGTTTACATATGTTCATATCAAAATCTAGGACGATAGGTACTTCATACTATGAATTGACAATGGACAATGAATTCTTTAGTGTTATGCTAGGAAATTATCAAACCTCATTTCTGGATCGTTTGTCAGAATATGTAGGAATTGAGACTGAGACATTAAAGGCAATATTAGGACTTGGAATTGCAGACGATATCAAATTGATACTCGGTTTTGATTATTTAACTGGTGAAATAAACATATCACTCTATAATGGGAATACGAGATTTTTTGTGTTTAGTATGTATAATCAGAGGATAAGAACTGCTGAATTTATTGTTACCCCGCCAAAAGACTTTAATCCTGGTGACTATAATGAATTTAAGGCGGCTGAAACTGTACATGTGCACGCAGAGGGACTCGTCTATATGCAAGGCTCCTCAGAGACGGATTTATCAAAGCTTGTAGGACTCATAATCGGTGACGAAACTGGTTTAAATTCACCATTTAGTTTAACAATTAATGACAAACTATATATATCAGTTGATGTCTGGTCAGCTAATGGCATTGATTATATTTCAGCTACAGTTTGGCTTAATCCTGTTTTAAAAAGCACATACACAGGTGGGGTTTTGCAATTCACAGTAGAGGACATTGATGAAAACGATGTGCCTATCATAAAAATTTATACATCTCTTAGTGACCCGGATTATTTTTTAATTGAATTAAAAGATCTCAACTTTAGTAGGGGTGTTTTACAAAATCCTGTTAAATACAAAGCGTCGAGGGCTGGATTATACGAAGTTTTCTCACAAATGCGCGGGGATAGTAACATTTTTACTTCAGACAATTACAATGAGGCATATGACATTCTAACGCGCGATGCAACGGTTGAGCTCAATAACGAATGGATAGTATTAAGATTGTCCCCATATAATTTAGACGGGATTTTATATGATCCTATCTACGACATATTAGGCGTAGCTAATATGAATGCAGCCATTAAAGTTAAAATTTCATTTACAATGCCACAGGGACTTTTTTCAGCTGATGAGAGCATATATGTATTACCAGAAATTGATGATTTAGAGGATCTTTCATTCGATTCAATTTATGTTGCAAAATGGCATGAGTCTGCAATGGTGAGATTTGGGGATGAGACATATGAGTTCGTATTATCATTCAATGATGAATCATCTATTATAGTAGACGGAACATATTTATATTATCCAACGGCGCGATTGTTTGGACAAGACGTTTCGTACTTCATGTTAATTACTAATAAAGACATTGGCACGAAGCGTATAACAGGGCTAGCAGTAGATTCTCTTGAATTAGATCCAACATTATTAAGCCCGATACCAACCGAAATAGAAGTTTATTATGATGACCCACTAGAATCAAAGCGGGGGAAAATAGCATTTATTATTGAGGACTTCCCTTATTCTGCTGAGAGCATACGATCATGGACAACAGGGGTTGAAGCTACATATTATACTATTGTAATAGGGCTTGGAAGCATAGCAGAATCAAGATTTGCCTTGCCTATTGAGATTTTGAACAGAGATTTCAAAGTGGATGAATATATAGGCGACGTTCCTATAGTTGGTGTCGCAACCATTGATCCATATGACTATTCTACCAAAAAAGCATTTAATAGCGACTACAATCCACTTAGTGAATTTAACACTATTATTTTGAAGTTTGGTTCTAACAAGAAAGGTTCAACAGCTATTGCTAATGAAGCACGCGAGTTTAATTGGCAATTAACAAGTGAAGAAGAATCGACTATTTCTTATCATGGGGGAAGATTCTTTGTTTATGACTATTATAATGATACCCGTGTAGCCTTAGAGGTGATTGTTCTGGCAAAGGAAATTGATTATATTCAGATAATTCATTTTGAAAACGGTACAGAATTATATGAATTACCAGGTGAGTATACAATCGATGCAATAGACCTCTCAACATACACGATTCCTATCGTTTCAACAGATGAAATTCAGATTAGAATATACTTTAAAACGAGCAGTTATGATATTCTGGCAAAATACAGAATAATAGGTTCCAGTTCTAAAAACTTTTCAATAGACGAGGAGTATTTTGATGGATATTATAACATAGATGATTTCAAATTTAAGTGGGCATTTGATAAAGCTACTGCAACATTAATATCGCTAGATGGTACAGTAAACACGCTCTCAAAAGCTACTAACATTGATACAGCATTATTCACAGATTCATTAGTTGGATCACAGACTGTTAATTTATTAGTACGGGCTCCATCAAGACGTGTTCAATTAGTAGCCGATTCAACACTAGCATATACTCAATTGACGATTGACGAGTCTGGCAATATTAATACTAATGATATTGAAGAGATGGTTAGACAAGCAGCAGTAGGGTATGGTGCAATCGGGTCTGACACTGATAATGATGGTGAGTTCATTATAGCAAACCCGCTTGAAAGCTCTGATAAAAATCGTCTCCCAAAGACAATTAATTTTGACATGTCATTTGCTGGTGGCATTGTTCGTAAGTCGTATTTAGTGACATGGGACGTTCACCCTATGACAGGGGGGGCAGACAACACTGAGATAATCAACATGCTTCAAAAAGATTCAAAAATAAGTTTAACTGGGAAAATTGGAGATGTTGAGGGTAAGATACAAACAATAACGGTAATAATTCACAATACTAATGGCACATATAAAGATTTGAAGATATTTAATGAGGATAATTCACTACTGACTTGGGATGGGGATTACTATCAAACTACTATTGATCCGTATAATCCACAGGCTTTGCCTGTCAAGCTTATGATAACGTATGAGATCGATGGCATCGATATTAGTGATGAATATACTATAGGCGGTACTGGTGATAATGCATCAGGACCCTGGAAATATGAAGGTAAAGAGATAACTGACAACACATTTGGTGTAAATGCTGATCAGTATCTTTTGTCGACTGAGGTTCCAGGATCTAGAGAGCGTGGCAGACTGCCACAAGATATAACAATTAGAGTTAATATATTAGACATGACCATTACTACGGGGTTCATATATGGATTAAGAGACGACGATAATAATATTTCATCTAACATAAATACTTATTCACTAGAGAGTGCAAGTATTTTGAAAAAATTGCAGTCAACTGACACGCGTATTGGTGTTCAATATCAGAACAAAGATGTGCCAAATTCTGGGATTGTAATTCCTGTTGAATGGACAAATGCTGATGAGGTAATAAGTGCTTTAAAAGGATACGAGAATAAATCTGTTCTGCTAACAGGTATAATCTACAAGGGTACTAGTCTGCAACAAACTGTCTCAATGGGGCTTAATATTGTTGCTCCAGCAATCAAGTCAATAGCATTTAATGACTTGTCTGAATTAACGAGCAGTGTCGGTACTTCTGAGGCCGCACTTGAAGTGAATACTTTAATAAAAGATGGAACCGGTGAAATAACATTTAAAATTAATAAGCCCTATGCGCTAGTTAATGCTGGTGGTGGTCGTTATTTAATGAATGATAATGACAAGGACTCATTAATATTATATAATTTTCTCACACAAAGTTTGAGCAATATTTTTGTCACTTTCGAGGATAATTCCACTGGTTACTATGGAGCAGTATATGGAAATATTAATGGTATAGATTCAAAAGTTTTTACAGAACTAACTGATAAAGATACATCCACTTTTGAAATTAGCATAAGTCAATTAGGAGTAGGTAGCGCAAGTATATCTATAGAAATGTCTGTTATAGTGCTTAAAGATGTTTTATCAGCAAATGGCGTAGGAATTGCCGTTGAGGTTTTTGGTGATACTGGGCAGCTAATTTATGAAAATGAGCCGTACTACTTGCCTAGTAGCATTACAGTGAGTTATAGATCCAGTGGCTCTGTCATATATAGCGATATAGTATGGAAAACTACTGGCACTGCTTCTACAATAGTAAAACAGGATGAAAATGGGCAATATATTTCGTCAGAGTATTTCTTCAGCACAACTAGTTTTACTGGGCAAAGAGTAGTGGTATCTTATGATATATTGCCACAAAGTGAAACCATTTCATTAAACATAGACTTTTTATCGAAGAACATAAACACATATAATTATTCCGCAGTGGCTGCAGTTGATGCCTCTCAGTACACAATTCGTGATGGTGTGATGACCATAGATAATATCTATTCATTTGGGCAATTTGATTCTACAAAATTGCCAAGCACTATTATACCTAGAAATACAGCGAATAGTGACGGATTTCAAATTTCAGGGGATTCAATTAAGTTTATATCAAACTGGTTGCCAATGACCCAATATGCAGTAGGCGATACTCTTGAATTCAATACTGCGGTAATAATGCAAGCTATTAATAATATGTTTGACCCAAAACAGGGTAGCCCTACTGAAATTGTAATAGCATGGATGCGGTTAATCATGTACAATGGTAGGACGCAAGACATACAATTAAAGTTAAAGGTGGACATACTTGAAGATCCAGCGGTTTCTCGTGATGACACATATTTTGAATCTGGTAATAAAACTTATCTAAATTTATACGAATACAATGGTAATGGAGTTTTCAATCTGCAATACCCATTAACGGTTACATTCACTAATAAATCTAGCAAGACAACAAAAAGTTACACGTTTGAAGAAAATGAACTTATATTCCAAATACAGCGTTCTAATGGTAATTACTATACAATCAATCAAATTACATTTGATTATATGGGACATACTCTAGGACAGGAAAACTATGGCAATAAGAATTCCGAACTTTTGATAAGGGCCTATTATAATCTCGGCTCCGAGTATCGAGAAATTGCAGCATTTTCAGTGACTATTCAAGATAGCACACTAGAACACGTTGAGATAACCAATTATGGATATTCAGGAGAGGAGGCCGCAACCGAAGCACTAATAATAAATACCTATTATGTCGATCCATATGACGATAGAACTTTTGCGTTGCCATCTAAAATACGGGCAGTGTTTAAGACTAAATTAACAACAGACAATCTAACAGTTAACTTTCAGTCAATGTCTGGTGATACCCCATTTGAAAACTTTATATTTAGTGAGACTAAATATTGGAGTGATCCTACAAAATATGCTGGAAAATCTTACGAGCTTACATCTGATTTAAGTAGTTACGGCGGGGGTATTATACAGGAATTTAAAATCACTATTGTTATTCTAGATCGAAGTGTCGAAATAAAGGACAATAATGAATATAAAATAGATGATCCGTTCCAATACATAATATCTGATTTGCCTGATTTTGATGAAATTTTTGAGTTTACAAATAATTTAGAAGAGGGACTTTTCAAGTTATATTATGAATCTGGATTATCTCCTGCGCCCTTGAAGATCGAGTGGCAAACAATTTCAGGATCTAGAGGAACTAGTGATGGTGGAACATTTGAGTATGATAATTCACCTATAACGGATGATGCATTTACATTTGAAGGATTTAATCTAAATGTAGTGGGTGTTGTCACTGGTGCAACTCAAGGTGGATCAGTTACTATTAATGTGAGTGCAGATCGCTGGGAATTCATAGGCATTGCAAAATCTACTTATACAAGTGGCGATCCAACAGGACAAGTGGCAGAGCTTATAGAGTTTTTCTCAGATGGCGCATCAAAAGAACGTACCTTTACTGTTATATTTAAAGTAAATAACGAATACAAGACGATTTCGTTTACCCCATATGACACTAGGTTTGATTCTGACTCCAAAAGAACTGCATTGATTGATTGGCAAGAAGTAAAAAACAACGAGTTGCGTCAAGTCAAGTTTTATAATGAATATAAAACCGAATCATACAATATTGCATATGCGGATTTCAGATATAGATATTCTGTTATCCAGATAACATATACACATATTGATTTTGGTTATGGACCTCAACTAACAGGGGACGTAGTAATTGTATTAGACCCATTTAATCCTGTAGTCCCAAATAGGGTGTCAGTCCAAGGGTTTCATTTAGGCGACAATTTACAAGAAGAAATCGGTGTACAACCTATATCGTTTGGCGTGGCTTATGTAATATGGCCTGCTGAAGTGTATCAAATGCCAATGAACGGTGGGATTAAAAATATTACTATTACAGTCTGCACTGAATTAGGACTAGACGGTAAGGTTAAACCAGACACATACTCTCAAGAATTTGTTGTAAAAGTTTACTATTTAGACAGGCGGCCTACGAGTATACAGCGTGAAAACACAGCCGCAAGTGGTACGGTTACATATACTACTTTGTTTACAAGAGATCCATCTCAAGCCGATGGAAAGTATTCGTTTGAAATTGATCCGATAAGTTATGCCTATAATAGTGCAACTGGTATGTATAACATGCCAGAAAATTTAATTGTTACTTTTAACACAACATATGACGAAGGAGATCCTAGAGCCCTTGCAATTATTACAATGGGTAGTGAGTTCAGAATAAAAGGTGCTAAATGGATATATCCAGACATACCACTGAGCGGGACATATACATTGAGCCCACAATATATTGTTTTAGCCTATGACACTACATATGCTAATTTATTTGAAATAGCTCAGAAAACTTCAGGTGTTTATGGTGACTATTCAAAACCTGATTATGAGACAGCTAATACTTATGGGACTTTAGGCATAACTCAGTATTTTGATTTAAGAATAACTGTTATAGATCGTTCAATCGAAGCAACTAATATATCAGAGATTAGGAAATCTGATGGCTATAATTCTAAGGAATATCACTATGCGACCATAGCAATTGATCCTTACAATATAGAATTTCCCCAAACCGTCATTGTTAAATTCAAAGATGCTAGTGGCGGCGCCGTGGAACATACATTCCAAAACGTCATATGGGAATATGATGCGACGCATATTATACGTCCAGATGTTATATCAGGGGCTCTAGAATTAGGTATGCAGGTAATGGCTCGTATGAGGGTATATGGTGCTATATTATCGATTCAATTCCCAATAAAAGCAAGAAATATAGATACTACTTTTAAAATTGAAGACGGAGATACAGTACTAGAAACAACCAATCCTATCCGGGGTGGAACCATATATGTTCTCAAAGGATTTCCAGTTGAACCGCAATTACCGACTTATATTTATTATCAATTCGATTATCAGGGTGTTATCGAGTATACGAGTGTTCCAATTGTATGGAATTTGGGAGCCACTATTAATACCGATAGTACGGGTGAATACAGAAATGTTAGTGCATCCCTTGGCACTGTTAATAAGAATAATATAGTGTTCAATATTGAGGTTATTGACCCAATAGTATATTGTTTGAGAGGTTCAGGTGATTCATTAGTATCTGGTGGGTTTATCTATAATAATATAGTAATAGCAGTAGCGGGGGATAATTCGTACTTTAGTGGGCAAGAGTCAGTTATTTTACCGGGTCAAATTTTTATTAACACAGCTCAACAATATATAACAGTAGATCAGATCACATATAACATTTCAACAGGAATGGCCATATTTAATTGCTCTTATGATTTCTTAGTCGCTGGAAATGCGGATACTACAGATCTGAGAGGTACAGACGGACTGACAAAATTGCTCTACATAACATTTGAGGTACCGATAACTACTTATAATAGTAGCTCAGTTGTGTCAACATACGGTTTCCCTGATGGAGAAGCATACAAGCACTTCCCGCTTGGCATTCCAATACTTGCTACAGATATGCCAAAGGTACCTATTTCTGATGGTAGCACATCACAGTTAAGCGAATTAGATGTTATATGGGATTTTTCAACAGTTAACATATATAAAGCTGGAAATTATAAGGTTGTTGGATATTATAAGACAGCTTATGGAAACAACATTTCTGTAGATTTCACTATAATTATTGATAAAGATCAAATAAGTGATTCGCAATTCCTAATTAGTGAGTCCTGGACTTACAGAACTTATTCAGGCTCTCCTGTTCCATTAATAAATGGTGATAATCTGACCGTTGGGTTATTCTTAAGAGATGACGGCACGTTTAATTCAAACGTAGATTATATATTTGAATATTTAGTAAGTGGAGTGTGGACTACAAATCAGCCACTCAATGTTGGGAAATATTACGTTAGGATACGGGTTGAGGATTACAACTATGACAGTTCAAGCACTACCACACCTGTTGAGTTTGAGATAGGTCAACAATCTGTTGATTTATATCTTGTCACGTATTCAGTACAAGGTATCGTTGGAACATACTACAATAATGAAACCATTGTAATCACATATGATGGTTTACAACATAATAATATCGTAATTAGTGGATTACCATTAAGTGATGCTACATTTGAATGTTACATTCGCTATTATCGCATTAATGAAGTAGAAGAGACCATACCTCAAGATGTGGGACAATATTATATGACTATCACTATTGTGGAGGACGGATCAAACTATTTAGTGACACAGGGCTATTCTCTTAGAATAAACCTGACAATTTTACTAAAACAAGTAACATATATCCCTCCATCTACTGCTACGTACACAGGGAGTCTAATAACATCATTACCAGTGACAAGCGATTCTATAAGTGCAGAGGAACTCTCCAGGTTGCAAATAACATATAGATTTTATAATAGCTCATATCAACAGATTGATGGCGTGTTAGATGTTGGTACATATTATTATACATTGATCATAGATGGTGGAGGTAATTACAGCTCAGGGCAATTCGGGTTTGACTACTACGAAACACTTACTATTGTTAAAAGAGAAATACAGATTAAATTAAAATCATTGTCAAGTGAGTATTTAGCCCCAATTCAAGACCTTAAACTCGCTATTGGATTTATAGATGTCAGCACGGGTCAAGAATTTGAATTGAGTCAATTATCAGAACGCGACAAGAATGCTTTGTTATCAAGCATTACAGTGTCAGTAGTAGGTGGTATTTCTGACAAACACCTTGTTGGGCAGTACGAATTAACGGCTTCTTACTTCAATAATTTATTAACTAATTATGATATAAAACTAGTACAAGGTAATTACTATAATATAGGAGCTACTGAAGCAATACTTATTAATAATGCATCTGAATTAAAAGAAGTCCTTAATAGTGTAGATAATGGTAGCACATATAAATTCTATTTGTCTCCAGGTAGTTATGGAGATATTATAATTAACCGAGTGACGCTTGGATCACAGGTGTATAACAGAAATGCGTCTGTTACCTTAATTGGCGCATATGATGTAAATGCTGGCACTTCTCATAATAACATAGCAGTATCGTTTAGAAGTATCACTGTTTATAGCGGAGCTGTCACCATAGATATTATGAAGGCTGAAGCATTGCCAATCGCCGCAGGTGCCCCGGGTGTTGAAATCATGATAAAGGCTGCGGCATCAGATGTGACAGTAAGCAGGTCATATTTCTACAGAAACTCCAGTTCAACTAATTTTATTGCAAGCTCGACTGCTATAATGTCGGAGGCTAATTATAAAGGCACTGTATATATAACAAATGGAACATTAATTACAGGACATAGCTCAGGCGCAGTTTTATATGGCGGATCCTTAGTTGTTAGTGATTCTGAAATATCTGATAATATAAACGGAGTCCAAATTAATGGCAATACTGTATCTCAAGATGAGATTAGACATGCACAAAGCATTATAATAATTGATTCTGTTTTCTCGTATAACAAGTCCGTTGCGATATCTGTATTATGTTTAGTAGATCAGGAAGGGATTAACTTCTCTATCACTGGAAATCAATTTGTTGCTAATGTTCTCGCAATCAAAACATTAGAGTATTTAGAAATAGCATTATTAATGACGCAAAATACTTTGTATTTAAATGGAGCGGATCTAGTATTGTTATAATCCATTTAAAAAATATATGTACCAACAATACAATTATCTAATGAATATGAGTTGTTAATAAAAGAGCAATGTGCTTAAAACAAGGCATTTAAGCAATTGGTTTAGTTTTTAGATTGATTTTAGTAGATGTTTTGGTAACGCAATATTTTTATCTAAAATTGCAAATGATGATAGAATTTTAGATTATTAAGCGTTATTAAAATAAAAAGACAGAATTATAAATTTGGTGTGCGAATATCTTTATTTAAGATACATACTACTTTATAATTCTTTCTAATCTTAATGTATCCGCAAAATCATCAGTGTATATCAAATCAATGCCTGTATTATAGGATGATCGATATATCATCTTGATTAATTGATATAAGTTTTTTTCATTAGTTTTAATACTTCAAAACTGATAACGTTAAGATAGAATAGCCATAGAATCCTTTATTATAAAGCGACATTCGTTTATGTTAATTCTAAGTGAATATTGCTGTTTAGAACATTAACACTTGGCAACGGTCAAGAAGAGTTAGAGAATCAGACATATATTTTTAATATAGTTAAACTTGAAACTACCTAATCACTTGTAACAGCTTGTTTTGGTCTTAAGTGTTACTCATCATTTATAAAGGCGTTGTAAACATCGGTTGATTATAAGTTCATGTGGTGCGTAGGTTAATATTTTATTAGTTTGTTATATTTATCGATTATTTATGGAAAATATAATCATACGTTTTGCTAAGCTATTTCATATCTATCTTTTTAATGTGTCTTTGCGCTTTTGGTATGGTTAGCGCATAACTGTTTGCAATTTGCCTCTTGATCTCATCACCTGGCACATCTGTTCCGATGATCACCGTGTTCCAATGCTCTTTGTTCATATGCCAGCCTGGTATTACACCTTCAAATGCTTGACGCAGGAAGTCCGCATCTAGCGGGTTGCATTTAAGGTTTAGATAGATCTGCCCTTGGTGGTAAGCTATTAGAGCAAAAGTCTTCTTGTTTTTCGTGTGACGAATAAGGGCCGTTTTCTGCTCGCTAGATGGATGATCGAACGGATAATCCACGTAAACATCGTGGAGGGACATACAATAGTCTATTATATCTTGACGTGAGATAGTTTTTGATATACTTATATTATTCATAAGAATATTAATATTATATAACATAAATTATTAAAATTGCAACTGTTATTTAAAATAGAATATAAACATATGGTTTTTATCATAGTACTTATGCATTTTAAAAGGTCTTTAACTAAATGTAAGGCGAAACAATTATTGATTTGTTTTTGCCCTCATCAAGAAAGGGACATGATAGTAGAGTAAATTATCAATGTCAAACAAGTTTTGCAACATACTAAATCATATATCATTAAACAGATAGATTAGATGTGTGATAACTGAAAACAAAATGGCGCTGTTTTTGGCTAATACAGAATTACATTATGGGGTTATACACTACGTCAATTGTGCGCTTAGACGACAATATAATCAAGGTTTGACAATCAACTATGGTAGTATTCTCAAATTGGGATGTCTTTTTAAGCTAAACTATTTACTTGATTTTTAAAACCTCCTTGATTATAATTAGAGTGTAAAAGTCAGATTGATTTGTCTGCGCGATTTTTATGCTACCTGCCAAAAAAAGTTTTAACTTAAGAGTTAGCGGTTTACATTATAAAAGATTTTTTCAGTACAGGATCAATGCACGAAAAGAACATTAAACATTTTGTTATTGACAGCACATCCTAATAATGCATAAATTTATCTAGATATTAAAAGTTAAGAAATCCCACTAATAAGAGTGAGCATTCCGAATCAAGAAAACGGCGCATCCATAATACCAGTTGCTGGTTACTATGGGACAAGAAATGATCAATTTGAACGA